>JAZOOM010000212.1:0-1853 GCA_045655025.1 Eubacteriales bacterium
CATCCCCGGCATCGTCAGCACCTTCTATGACGAGAACGGCGAGCAGTACCTCTGCCTCTGCAACAACTCCCCCTTTGAGTCGGGGCTGTTCTCCTTCATCTTCGATCCCGGCGTGACGAGCTGTACCCGCTACTGGGACAACGGGCAGGAGATTGACTTCAAGGCCTACCACCACGATGCCGTCTACCAAGAGCATTCCTCCTTCACCAAGATCGGCGTGTACCTCGCCCCCGGACAGATGGAGATCTTCAAGGTGGGGTTTGAGGACAAGGCATGACCACCCCCACCTTCCGCTATCTGCCAAAACCGCCTTCCTCCGCCCTGCTGGATGAGATCTTCGAGATCCTGGCCACCAATATGCGAGTCATCGCCCCCACGGGGCTGACCTATGAGGAGGACAGAGCACAATGGATGGCCTGCGTACCCCCGGCACTCACAAAGGAGGCGCGGCAGATCGTACTGATCTATGCGGACGAAGAGCTTATCGGTTTCTTCCAGTACTACGTCACGGAAGATCACAGCGTATTCATGATGGAGGAGATCCAATTCAAGGAGGCCTACCGTGGAAGCGGTCTTTTCGGACAACTGTACCGCTTCCTGATCCCCAAGCTCCCCACCGATATCGTCTCGGTCGAGGCTTACGCCGACAAGCGGAATACCAAGTCGCTGGGGGTGCTGGGTCATTTGGGTTTGACGGTCATCGGGGAGAACAAAAACGGCAAGAGCTACCGCCTTCGCGGGGATTTTGTGCGGTTGAAAGAAAAATACGGGAAATTTTGATTTTTTCCGCAACCCGTGAAAGATTTTGCCATCCAAATGTGTCTATATAGGTAGAGGCACGTCGCAAACCATGAGAAAGGGTGTTGCCCGGGGGCAACACCCTTATATTCATATATTCCGAAGTGCGAACACCACGTGATCCAACCCCGAAAAGCGCTTGAGATTCTCCTCGGTGGACAGCTTCTGCGGCACCCGTACCAGAATCTCCATGCCCACGTGGGGAGCCGTCCCGCTGCGGGGCGGCGTGACCTGCGCCTCCAGGAGCCCGTACTCGGTGTTCAGCCGCTCCAGCATGGGTCGCACCGCATCCACGTCCTCCAGCTCCAGATAGATGGCCATGCGCTGGCGCTTGCGGTTGAGGAAATGCTCTACGCCGGTGACGAGGGTGAAGGTCAGCATGACGGCGAACACCGTCATGAAGGCACCCACGTAGAAGCCAATGCCCACCGCGAGCCCGATGGAGGCCGCCGTCCAGAGTCCTGCCGCCGTGGTCAGACCCGTGATGCGGGAGCCGCCGCCGCGGAGGAGGATGGTGCCCGCGCCGAGGAAGCCCACGCCGCTGATGACCTGGGCTCCCACCCGCATGGGGTCGGAGTCAATGCCCAGCTCGGTGACGGTGTACATACCGATCATAGCCGCCAGCGCCGCGCCCAGCGCCACCATCATGTGGGTACGCATACCCGCCGCCCGGCCGTGGAATTCACGCTCCAGCCCCACCAGCGCCCCCGCCAGAGCGGCGAGGAGCACGCGGATGACCACGGTCACGGCGTTGAATTCCGTCAGATATTGCAAAACTGCTTCCATAATTTTCCTTTCTGAGTTGATTGTAAATTGCAGTTTATCGGGGTAAGGCCACCCACGTTCCCTTTGCGGCAACGATGGGGGTCAAGGGGGCGAAGCCCCCTTGACCTAAAGGCGATGGCCGGCGGTGCCGGGGGCGGCCTTGAGCGCCCTGACGCGCACCGGTAGGTGCAAGAAAATTGCTGTGAGCCAAAGGTTTTTTAACAATTTCCTTGTTCCGTATGTTCCTCGTTATAGCCAATTTTCTTGCGGCTTCCGCCGCGCGTCAGAGG
>JAZOOM010000213.1:0-2886 GCA_045655025.1 Eubacteriales bacterium
CCATGTCGGCGGAGCACTTCGCCCGCATGGCGGAGGAGGCGGCCAAGACCTACGCCGTCAGCAGCCGCAACAGAAAGAGACTCCAGCTGTTGGATCAGTACATGATCGGGCATTTCCACATCACCTTCGGAAACCGTATCATGAAGCAGATCCACACCTACATCCCCGTGTTCATCGCCTGCGGAGGAGACGAGCTGGTGGCTCTGGACGATATTCTGGCCAAGAAGGTGATCCGCAAGCTGGAGACCCAGAATCCCATTTACCTGCGGGGTGCCGCCGACGGGCTTCTGTCCTATCTGGACGACCTGTTTGGCCCCGAGCATATGACGGCCTGCCGTGAGGCCATTGCACGTTTGAAACGAAACGCGTGATCCCAAATTTCTGAAAGGAGTGCCACCTATGAATCAAACAGACGCATACTATCGGGCGTTACTGGCCTACAAGGGACCCGTCTCGGAACAGCGGGACTGTCAGCGGGACCGTCGGTATCTGGCGGATGCTCTGCGGGAGCAGGTTGGCACCGAGACGCGCCTTTTGTGCACACGGGTGCGCTGTACCGTGGACGAGGCCTGGATCAATGCCATTGAGGCGGGACTGATCCACATCGAGAAGGCCATCAAGGAGGATCGCCAGTTCATCTACTCCAACGGCGAGGTCATTCCCATTGAGAAGGTTAAGCACGTGTCCAAGGATTCGGTGGAGCACCTGGCCCGACATGCCGAGCTCATTACCCGTGCCCCCGAGGGGGAGGACATCATTCCCGATAAGCTTTACACCGTGGAGCGGCTCAGCGACTACGCCGTGTATGAGAATCGCTTCCTGTACATGCTCCTCTGCTACCTGCGGGATTTCGTCACGCTCCGCTATCGCAAGCTGTTGGAGCTGACCAATCGGTACGACGGACAGCTCTCCCTTTCGGGTGAGGTCACCCTGTTCGGCCGCAAAATGACGCTGGACGCGTCCCTTCGGGATCTTCGTCCCGACGATCCCTACCTTTGTCTGCACAATCCTGCGCGGGACGTGCTGGATCGGATGGATCTGATCCTGAAGACCCTGCAGGCCTTCCTGGCCACGCCCCTCATGGAGAGCGCAGGCAAGGCCGCTATGCTCAAGCCCCCCATCACCAAGACCAACGTCCTGAAAATGGACAACAACTTCAAGGGGGCGGTGGCTCTCTACGACTACATCATCGCCTACGAGGGGGATGGCTACACCACGACGACCGAGGAGCGGGTGCTGGGGCCGGAGGAGGGAAGCCTCCCCGAGGATCTGGCCGACGTTTTCTTGCTTTTGGCTCATTTGACGTATCGCCACGGTCTGGATCTGACCCCCGAATTGAAGGCGAATCTGGAAAAGGACGAAAACGAGGCGCGCGTGGCCGAGCTTCGCCGCCGTACAGAGCAGCTGGAGGGGGTACGCCTCCGCCTGGAGCGGGAGGGAGAAGCCCCCGAGGCCTACATCCTGGAGCTGGAAAAGCTGATCCGCTCCCTCCAAGGGGAATTGGATAAGCTGGAGCCCCTACATGCCGAGCTGGATCGGTGCAAGCGAACCGAGCTGGCACTGGGCGAGACGGTGGGCTCTCTGCAAGCCCGTATCGAGGGCTTTGACCGCGAGCGAGCCGCCGACGAGGCGGTTCACGGGCAGGCGTTGCAGGAGGCGGAGCTTCGCCATCGCCGCGAGCAATCCTCTCTCATGGAGGAGCATCGCCGTGAGCTGGAGGCCGCGGAGGCACGGATGGAGGAAATCCGCGCGCGCCATCGAGAGGAAATCGCGGCCATGGAGGCAAGGATCGCCGCCAAGCAGGCCGAGGCGGATCGTTTTGTCGCCGCCTACGACGAGCTGGTGGAGGAGACCCGTCTGCTCCGAGCCCGCGTGCTGGGCAAGCGAATGCTGGAGAGGGACGTTACCTCTGCCGAGATGGAGGCTATGACCGATGAAGAGGGCTTTGACGAGCTGGAGCGGGAGCTGGATGCCTTCGTGAAGCTGTACGGCAAGGTCTGGCGGAAGACCAAGCGCAGGATCCGCAAGGATCTGCTCAATCCCAAATACATCAAGGGGCAAAGCGGCAAAAAGTAAGCCGCCGCAACCATAGGGTATGAAACTGAAACTGACCAAAGAAAAACGAAAAAAGCTGCTGATTCTGTCGGCGGTGCTGGAGGCTGTTCTGATCCTTCTGCTGGTTTGGAGCGCCGTCGGCGGGGGAATGCGGGATGCCGTCACGGGAGCCGCAGTGGTGATCCTTCTCTTGTTGATCCCCGTTTTGCTGGTGGCTCTTTTGCTGGCTATGATCTATGGCCGCAAGCAGACCGCCACCCCGCCTACCGATACCGCCGCGCCCGCCACCCCCGTCCCTGCCGAGACGGCCGAGGGTCGTTTCTGCATGCTGAGCCGCATTGAGGCGAACCGCTTCAGCTACGGCCACAAGAGCTACGATACGGGGGTCACATTGGAGAAATTCTGCGAGGATTTCCGCAACTTCGCCGCCTACAAGCTGAAGCTGTACTACGAGATCGACGATATCCGCCGCTTTGTGGCGGGCATGGCCGTATCCAAGATCCTCATTTTGCAGGGTATGTCAGGTACGGGTAAAACCTCTCTGGCTCATGCCTTCGGAGAGTTCGTGGACAACCGCTCCACCGTCATCCCCGTTCAGCCCATGTGGAAGGAGCGGACGGATCTGGTGGGGTACTATAACGAGTTCACCAAGCGATTCAACGAGACCATACTGCTGGAGAAGATGTATGAGGCGAACTACTCCAAGGATATGTACGTCACCGTGCTGGACGAGATGAACATCGCCCGCGTGGAGTACTACTTTGCGGAGTTCCTGTCCCTTCTGGAGCTTCCCAACCCCGAGGAGCGGTATCTGACCGTGGTCTCGGATAC
>JAZOOM010000214.1:0-9408 GCA_045655025.1 Eubacteriales bacterium
GAGGAGGTAGTCAAGGCTACCCACGGCGGCGCGACGCACAGAGGGCGCGTCTCATCCGGCCATCAAGATCGGTTGGAGAGAACGGCCAAGCTACATACCCTGCGCAAGCTCCTCCGCGAAGCGGTGGCGGCGGAGGCATACGAAACGGCGGCAGAGCTGCGCGATGAGATCCGCACGCTGGAAGCCACACTGTAAGGAGGTCTATTATGTCATGGTATCACATTCCCGGCAACGATCAGGACGTTGCCGTAAGCACTCGTGTCCGTTTGGCACGGAATTTGGCGAGCGTTCCCTTCACCGCCCGCTTAGACGCGGCAGGCGCGCGGGAGGTCATCCGCACCGTTGGCACCGTACTGACGAAAAACGGCTTTGTTGCCACGGACTTTGCCGACATATCGGGGACGGCGGCCAAGGCTTTGGTGGAAAAGCGGTGGATCTCCCCCGCGTTCGCTAAAGCCAGTCATCCCCACGCTCTGTTCCTCAACGAGCCCTGCAATCTGGCGGTAATGGTTTGCGCCGAGGATCACGTGACGATTCAGTGCATCCTCCCCGGATTAGCCGTTGGCGACGGGCTTGAGGGGGTTTTGAAGGTGGAGCGGCTGCTGGATAGCCACATGGAACTGGCCTTTAGCGAAAAATGGGGGTATCTGACCGCCTCCCCCGCCGATTTGGGAAGCGGTCTGCGCTGTTCGGTTCTGTTATCCCTACCTATGCTGGCCGCATCGGGACGACTGGAAGGAATGCGGCACGGACTCTGCCGCGGAGGGCTGTGGCTTCGCGGCCCATTGGGAGAAGAAAACTCTCCCTTTGGCCACCTCTATCAGCTGACCAACCGTGTGACCCTGGGCTCGACCGAGGAGGAAACGGCGGCTACGGTCAAGGAAGCGGCCGAGGGGCTGATCCTTTCCGAACGTCGAGTGCGAGACAGCATTACGGGAGAGGAGCTGACTCTGCTCACCGACCGCGTCCGACGGGCAGAGGGCATTCTGCGCTACGGCCATATGCTGTCGGTACAAGAGATGACCCACCTGTTGGGGCTTATGCGCACGGGAGCGGCTATGGGGATCGTGAAAGGGGTTCGGGTGGAAGCGATTACGGCTCTTTTGTCCGAGGCCATGCCCGCCTGTCTGATCTCAGGAATGGAAGTGCCCCTCAAGGGGGAAACGGAAAAGAATATTTTCCGTGCTCAACTGGTTCGAAGGACACTATTCGGGGAAGACTCATCGGGAGGATTCTGAACAACGGAGGATAAAATATGGCAAATCGGTTTACAGGTCGGGCGCAGAACGCATTGAACGGAGCACTGCGGGAGGCATCGGCTTTGGGGCACACCTACATCGGCTCGGAGCATCTTCTGCTGGGGCTTTTATCCGAAGAGGCCTCCATTGCCGCCAAGCTCCTCTCCGCTCGGGGGATCACGTCGGAAAACGTCCGACACGGTGTGGTGGAGCTTTCGGGAGCAGGAGCTCCCTGCCGCGTTTCCCCCGGCGATATGACCCCGCGGGTGCGAAAGATCATCCAGGACTCTGCTATAGAAGCAGGGCGGGCAGGGCAATCCTACGTGGGCACAGAGCACCTTCTCCTGTCTCTTTTGGATGAGGATGATTGCGTTGCGGTACGGTTGCTGGAGACCATGGGTGTCTCGGTCAGCGGGCTCAAGCGGGACGTACTGGGCTTTCTGGCCGGTTCTCCCACCGCATCGGGAGGAGAAGAGGGATTCCCTTCGTCCCCCCTGGGCGGACGGGATAACTCGAGTAGCGAAAGCCCAAGCAAACGGCGCGACCGTGACCGCGACAAGCTGCGCGGGGAGGAAAAAAGCGACCACCATTCCCCCTCCACCTTGCTGAAATTCGGCCGTGATCTGACGGCGCGCGCTCTGTCGGGTCAGATGGATCCCATTATTGGCAGGGAGAAAGAAACCGAGCGAGTCATCCGCATCCTATCCCGACGACAGAAGAACAACCCCTGCCTCATCGGAGAGCCGGGCGTAGGAAAAACCGCCGTTGTAGAAGGGCTGGCGCAACGTATCGCCGACGGAAACGTACCGGAAACCCTAAAGGACAAGCGGATCTTTACCCTGGATATCCCCGCCATGATCGCGGGAGCAAAGTATCGAGGCGAATTTGAGGATCGACTGAAAAGCATCATGGGAGAGGTAGCCAAGGATTCCTCGGTGATCCTCTTCATCGATGAGCTCCACACCATCGTAGGCGCGGGTGCCGCCGAGGGCGCGGTGGATGCCGCCAACATTCTCAAGCCCGCGCTGGCGCGAGGGGAGATAAGGGTCATCGGTGCCACTACGCTGGA
Source organism: Eubacteriales bacterium (assembly GCA_045655025.1). GTDB lineage: Bacteria > Bacillota > Clostridia > Oscillospirales > CAG-272 > CAMEON01. Next base: position 2,308 of record JAZOOM010000214.1, read on the forward strand.
CGAATATCGGTTGCACATCGAAAAGGATGCGGCGTTGGAGCGCAGATTCCAATCGGTGATGGTCGGTGAGCCGGAAGAGGAGGAGGCTTTGCGGATCCTGCAAGGCTTGCGAAACAAATACGAGGCTCACCACAAAATGAAGATCACCGATGAGGCTCTGAAGGCGGCGGTAGAGCTGTCGGTGAAGTATATCCCGGATCGTTTTTTACCCGACAAGGCCATCGATCTCTTGGACGAAGCGGCAGCCGCTTTGCGCATATCGGCTTTGACAGCCCCTCAAGGACTCAAGGAGCTGGAGGAGGAGCTGGGCAGCGTCGGGCGGGAGAAGGAAGAGGCCATCAAGGCACAGGAATTCGAACGGGCGGCGGCATTGCGAGACCGCGAGGCAAGCCTGCAGGAGGCATACGAGGAAGCCAAGGATGCCTGGTCGGGGAATCCGCGCAAGAAGGGTGACGAGGTGGTCACGGAAGCCCATATCGCGGACGTTGTCACGGAATGGACAGGCATCCCCGTATCCCGCCTGTTGGAAAGCGAGGGTGAACGACTCCTGGCATTAGAGGATTTCCTGCGGCAAAAGGTACTGGGACAGGATGCCGCCGTTTCAGCGGTGTCCGGTGCCATCCGACGGGGACGCTTGGGATTGAAAGACCCTCGGCGGCCAATTGGCTCCTTTGTATTTCTGGGTCAGACGGGCGTGGGTAAGACAGCTCTGGCGAAAGCCTTGGCGGAGGCACTTTTCGGAACGGAAAAAACGTTGATACGCTTTGATATGTCGGAATACATGGAAAAGCACAGTATTTCCCGACTCATCGGCTCTCCCCCCGGGTACGTGGGCCATGAGGAGGGAGGACAACTCACCGAGCGCATACGCCGTCAGCCCTACGCGATCGTGCTTTTCGACGAGCTTGAGAAAGCCCACCCCGACGTATTCCACCTCCTGCTTCAGATACTGGATGACGGCTGCCTAACGGATTCCCGCGGACGGCGGGTAGATTTTCGCCACACCGTCATCATTCTGACCTCCAATCTGGGAGCCGATCCTGCGCTGCACAAATCCGTGGGCTTTTCCACGGGAGAGCAGAGGGATCGGGACAGTCAACGAATGCTGGATGCTCTGAAGAGCGTGTTCCGCCCTGAGCTTCTGAACCGCATTGACGAGGTCGTGATCTTTCATTCCTTGGGAGAGGCCGAATCCAAGCAGATCACCGCGCATCTGCTGGATGAGATCCACAGTCGAGTGAAAGCATTGGGGATCGAATTGACATTTTCCGAGGATGTGATCGCGCTGGTGGCACAGGAGGGCTTTGATCCGAAAATGGGCGCAAGACCTTTGAGCCGCGCGGCGGTACGGCTCATCGAGGAGCCGCTTTCGACAGCGCTTCTCTCAAACACCTTCAAGGCAGGAGACGTGATCCAAGCCCATACGGAGGACGGAAAGGTCGTTTTCCACCCAAAGGAATCAGTGCAGTAAAAAAAGAGGGGGACAGCTCGCGAGAGCTGTCCCCTGAATGCGTTTTAATTATTTCTTGCGCCCCTTTGTCCGACCATGCTTGCGGTTTGCCTTGGGATCGCCCGCGGCAGCATTGTCGGCATGACCGTCCTAGGCAGAAGCGCGGAGACCATTAGGATCAGAGCCGGAAAGGCAGAGAATAAACGCTTGATTTTCATGTTATACTCTTTGGAAAATTTCCGTTTTGAGAGAAAAAGAAAGACTGCCGCCGAAGCGACAGTCTTTGATGATGCCATTACTCAAGAACGATCACGACGGTCTTGCCGGCTTCCAAGGTCTGGGTCTTGATGGACTCGAAAGCCTTACCCTGACCCTCATCCTCATAGTATGCCTTCCAGTTACTACCGGTCAGCTCGCCGATGGTGGTCAGCAGACCGTTGGAATTGAACACCTCGAACTCCTCCTCGAACTCACCGGCGCAGAACACCTCAATAGCGTTGCCGAGAGTGCCGTTGCAGGTGACGGTGCCCTCATACTTAGTGGTGGAGCCGGCCTTGATGATGAGCGTGACTTCAACCTTAGTAGCAGCCTCGGTCTCAGAAGCGGTGGTGTCGGCGTTTGCGTCGCCACTGTCGCATGCGATGAATGCGCAGGACAGCAGAGCGATGGACAGAACCAGAGCGAGAATCTTGATAAATTTCATGTTTTTTTCCTCCATGGAAATGATGTTGGCACTATTATACTACATTCCGAGGAAATTGTCAATGGGATAAGCAAAAAATTAATAGAATAAACAAATTTGTTCCCGCGAAGCTTGTGCAAAATGCCACATTATGTTTGCAAAAGAACCAGCAAATGAAGAATCGCTAAGAAAATCGGCCACAGAACCGTGGAAACTGCCAACCACAGAGAAAATCCCTTCAGGGGATGCAAGGAAAAGGCGGCCAACAGCACGGCTCCCGCACATAGAGGAAGGAACACCCAGGACAGAAGCAATGCACCCTTTCCAAAGATCAAGATATACCAGACCGAGATCAACATACAGCCCAAAACCAGACAGGTACACCCCCGCCAAAAGCTCCCCTCGGAAGCCCGTCGGAGCGGGGTGCGGAGCAACGCGTGTCCCAAGGATGCCCCTGTGGCGGCGTACCACCCCAAATGCAAAAGGGTCAAGATCCAAAGCGGCGGGAGCATACTTGTGGCATCAAGGCGGTGGAGAAGGTAGAGCGGGGAGGGAGTCAGAAGCATGACCCCCAGCCCCGCCGAAAAAGGGATGGCGGCGAAGATGAGGAGCGTGGTTTTGCTGTTGGACATGGAAAGCTCTCCTTGAAAGCAAATGAATGCGGAGTCACTCGGACAAAATACCCGTGTCCTCATCTGTATGCGGGACAGTATCCGTTTATGCTTTCACGACGCACCGAAAAAGGGAAACCAGCGACGAAACGGAGATTTCTTTTCGTAATTCGGCACGGTAGGGACAGACTCCCGGGCCGGAGGTTGATTAGGAGAAAGATCCTCGGGAAACAGGGGGATGCGGTCAGGATCGGCGGGATCAGCGGGTTGCAGTATGATTGGAGGCTCTGTGTGGTAGGGGCAGACACTCCGAGGCTGTGTGCCGCGGATAAACCAGCCTGTTTCCGTGGTTGTCCCATACGCGGGGTGGGTGCAATAGGGATTCGGACAGCAGCCCGATTGGGAGCAATATTCCGCTTGGATCAGATCTTTGGGCACAGGGAATTCGGTCAGGCGGGTAGCCCCCTTGTAGACCGTCTCGCAGGCGATGAGAAGCTCATCCCAAATGTGCATGCAAGGATTTCCCCGAATACCGGTCAGCTCCGCGGGATATTCATAACCCATCCATACTCCGCCAAGCAAACGGGGAGTATATCCAATGAACCGACGGTCCCAGTTATTTTGCGTTGTCCCCGTCTTACCCGCAACCGGGATGCCCAACGTATCCGGAAGAGTGATCTTCCCTTGGGCGGTTCCCTGCTCTACCACCCCCATCAGCAGTCTTGTCATGAGAGCCGCCTGCTCGGGAGTGCAGACCGACGTGAACGAAACGGGACACTCCAGGATCACGTTCCCCTCCCCATCCAGTACCCGATGGTAGGATCGGGGCTTTTTTGCTTGACCATCAAGGAAAACGGTATAGGCGGAGGTAAGCTCTCGCAGGGTCACTCCCACACTCTGCTGTCCCAACGCCAGCGAGGAAACCGTGGCCTCCTCTGCCTTCCCCAGTCCCCATAGCCCCAGTTTTTGGGTGGCCAGCTCATAGCTGTATTCCTTGCCCACCGCGTCCAAAAGCCTTACCGCTACGGGATTCAGAGAGTGTGCCAATGACTCGGCAACGGTAACGGTTCCTCGGTAACAACCGTCCGCGTTGGCGGGCCACGGGCTTCCGTCTTTGATCGCCACGGGGGTATCCTCCACAAGCGTATTCCACTGGATCAGCCCCTTCATAACAGCCGGGGCATAGACGGTTAAGGGCTTGATACAGGAGCCTGCGGGGCGGCGGGTGTCGGTAGCATAGCTTTGAAGACGGTTCCCTCTCTTTTCCCCCACCGCCCCCGCGACAGCCAACACGTCCCCGTTCTGAGGATCCAGCAAAATAAAGGCGGAGGCAGGGCGGCCGCGATCTCCCTCGGGGAAATTGCTCGGATCTCTGTAATAGCTCTCCACAACGGCTTGCAGGGTCGTGTCCATTACCGTTTCAATACGAAGCCCTCCGCTATACACCAACAGAGAGGCGGCGGCATAGGTGTAGCCCTTTTCCTCCATAAGATCGCGGATCACGTCCAGCACCACCATATCCGCATACCAGGAGGTAACCTCCGCGGATTCCTTTTGTATCTTGGGATGGGTCTCCAAGGGGGTATTCCGCGCCTCGGCGCAAGCCTCAGGGGTGATATACCCCTCCTCCGCCATGCAACGAAGGATCAGATCTCTCCGCGCCTTGTTGGCCTCCGGTTGTGTTAAAGGGTTATATCTTGTCGGATTGTTGGTAATGGCGGCAATGGAGGCGCACTCGGCCAGCGTTAGATCCGATACGGATTTCGAAAAGTACGCCTCCGCCGCCGCTCCCACTCCGCGACAGCCATTCGCCAGATTGATGATATTGAGGTAGGCCTCCAGAATGGTCTCCTTATCGGCTTTGCGCTCCAGATCCAGCGCGCGAAAGATCTCCGTGAGCTTGCGCTCGGGGGTATAGTCGTCCTCCCCCGTCAGATTCTTGACGAGCTGTTGAGTGATGGTGGAGCCGCCAAAGGAGGGATTACCTGTCAAGTAGCGAACCCCCGCCCGCGTCGTACGGATCATGTCAATGCCCCGATGCTGCCAAAATCGCTTGTCCTCAATGGCCACAAAGGCATTGATCAGATCGTCGGGCATATCCGACAGTGTCGTATAGATCATAGGCTGTGCCTGTATGAGGGTACAGCCGGGGGCTTCCGAGAGCTCTCCCTGCCGCGCGGGGCGATTTTCGGGTGTGTAGGCATATAGAATAGACGGCGTGCTTTCACGGGGAATGGCCAACAGTGTCATATCCATGGTAGCCTTGGCGTAGGGAGACAAAGCCACACACAGGAAGACTGCCGTCAGCGCCGCAAGAAGTACCCCTGCTGTGATCACAAACGGGATCACCCGTCTCTTTCGTTTGGTCATGCGTTTTCCGGACATGGGAAGACCTCCCGGCATCGTTTCGTGTTTTCTTTGAATTTCTATTATATTATTGTCCTGTTCCTGTATAAATAACCGCCGCGTGGGCATGATAATAAAGACACAATTCCCTGAAATTTACGGAAAAGACGGTGATTGCCGTTTGGAAAGGAATGAACATGAAGCAAGTGACCAAGATCCTGCTCTTTGGACTACTGGCATTGAGCCTCTTGTGGTCTGCTCTCTCTACCCTGTATGCGCAAGAGCTTTCCCAACAGTTGACCAGCCTGCGAAGGGAAAACAGGAGTGACACCGTATATCTGCGCAATCGGGTCAAGGATTTGGAATCCGAGATCAAAGAATACCTCCGCCTCTCCCTACAGGCCGTGGGCGGCAATGCGCTCAACGATCGGAACACCAAAGACGAGGAGACGACAGAGGAAACCGAGACGAGCACTACCGAGGCAGGCAGTACGAAACCTGAAGAAGCTCCCGAGCACGTGACCGAAGAGGTCACCGTTCCCGTACAGAATAGCCCCGAAACGCTTCCCCCCGAAGACGTTCCAACCGTCGAAACCTCTCCGTACGCGTTGTACGTCGTAACAGAGCATAACGGAATCATCGGCGTATTCGACCCCGCGGGCGAGCTTGTGCGCACGGTGAACGTTCTGGTCGTGGCGCTTCCGCAGGCAGACCGAGAGGCCTTGCGATTAGGGATCCCCGCCTATTCCGAGCAGGAGCTGATCGGAATTTTGGAAGCACTCAATTAAAAAGCAGGCCGTCCCACATTGGCGTGAGACGGCCTGCTTGCATATCATATATAAGCACCCGGGTTCCTTCAGAACAGATCATTCGGGCAAGAACTCACCCAAGGGCAAGCCGGGCCAATCGCTCAGATTGCCATCCTGAATATACTGGTAGAGGAACCAGTACTCGGGATCATCGTTAAACTCATCGATCATGAGGTAACGACCGGGTACGGTGATATCCTCGTTCTTAATGATCCAAACGTTGGTGTCTCCAAGATTGTTGAAGCCATCCAGCACGAAAAGATCCGAGTAGTACGCGTATCCGTTGATGCCCTCAGCATTGGGAGTGCAATCGTCATAAACCTGACCGAAATTGAAAACGAAATCCACGTTCTTGAACTCATAGAAAAGACGGTAGTCACAGTAATCGTCGGGCACTTCGATGTAGAGGCAAATATCGGTATGCTCTCTCATGTGGATGCTGCCGCCGCCCATCTCTTCGATGTGCCATACGGCCTCCTGGACGGAATAGAAATACTGTCCGTCGGAGGTCTGACAAACGGCATAGCCGAAGTCGTAGCGGCCATCATAGCAGGTGGTTTTTCCGTCATAGCTCTTGCCCACGGGGATGAGGTTGTAGAAGGGATTCTCGGGGTCGTCATCCTCCCAGTCCTCGCGGTACTTCTTGTCGGGATCAATGGGGCTGGTCGCTTCCTCGTTGGTATCGGCGGGCTCGGTCACGTCATCGGTGGGAGTCTCGGTGGTTTCCTCGGTGGGTGCCTCGGTAGTCTCCTCGGTAGGGGCTTCCGTAGGAGCAGCGGTAACCTCCTCAGTGGGAGCCTCGGTCGTGGTGGGTTCTGCGGTGGTCACAGGCGTGTCACCGCCCTGATCACAGGCGGCAAAGGACAGAAGCAGCAAGAAAAGGGTCAACAGGATCGCGAGGGTATGCGTGCGTTTCATGGGGGCCTCCTTATATCAATAAAATATTTTCCGTCACGGAAAAGGCTGTTCCGCTTTGGGGCGCTTTTTGAAAAAAGGAATTCAGCCTTTAGAATTTTTTTGTTTTTTGGGGGTAGCCTTAGGAGCCAAAGAAAGGATCTGATCGCGGACAGAGATCTGGTCACGTGCCTCAAAGACAAGAGCGATAGCGGACAAGCCAAGCATAAAGGCAGCACCGACGGGGCTTGTAAAGCTTTCACGGATACCGGCGGCGATCATAATGATCGCGATCAGGAAGAAATAGGG
>JAZOOM010000215.1:0-2853 GCA_045655025.1 Eubacteriales bacterium
GTCTTCCTAAGACCGCTTGGCCTCCGACTTTATCCTTGTCCTGCAGGTAGGCGATAGCCTTGTCCATATCGTCGAAGATCTCATAGGCGGCGGTGGGGATGCCATACTTCTTCATGAGATCCTTGGAAAATGCCTTGGAGCCCTCGATGATGGCCGCCTTCTTGTCGGGGCCGAAGCAGGGAATGCCGATGGCGGTCAGGGCGTCCACGCAACCCAGCACCAGCGGATCGTCGGGGGTGACGATAGCATAGTCGATCTTGTTCTCGGCGGCGAACTTGACGATGCCGTCAATGTCCTTGGCGCCGATGTTCACGCAGGTCGCATCAGCGGCGATACCGCCGTTACCGGGGAGGCAGTAAATGGTCTCCACGGAAGGGTTCTTCTTGATGGACTTGATCACGGCATGCTCACGGCCACCGCTACCAATAACCAAAATATTCATGTAAGGAGGATTCCTTTCTATGAGGTTTCGGCAGGAGCAAGCCCTGCCCTACATTTGCTTTTTTTGAAGTTTTAGGAGTTCCAAGAACCCTTTTGTAAAAGGGTTCTTGGCGGGGGCAGGGCAGAGCCCTGCGAATCGTTCCTTAATGGTGGAACAGTCTCATGCCGGTAAAGGCCATGGCGATGCCGTACTTGCCGCAGCACTCGATGACCAGATCGTCGCGGATGGAGCCGCCGGGCTCGGCGATATAGGAAACGCCGGACTTCTTGGCGCGCTCAATGTTGTCGCTGAAGGGGAAGAAGGCATCCGAGCCGAGGGCTACGCCGGAGATGGTGTCGAGATAGGCTCTCTGCTCCTCGCGGGTGAAGGGAGCGGGCTGGACGGTGAAGTACTTCTGCCAGTTGCCGTCAGCGGTCACGTCCTCCTCGTTCTGGTTGATGTAGCCGTCGATGACGTTGTCGCGGTCGGGGCGGCCCAGGGTGGGCAGGAAGGGCAGGTTCAGCACCTTCTCGTGCTGGCGGAGGAACCAGGTATCGGCCTTGCCGCCTGCCAAACGGGTGCAATGCACGCGAGACTGCTGACCCGCGCCCACACCGATGGCCTGACCGTCCACGGCGAAGCAGACGGAGTTGGACTGGGTGTACTTCAGGGTGATCAGAGCGATGATGAGGTCGCGGATGGCGGACTCGGGCATATCCTTGTTGGCGGTGACGATGTTGGTGAGCAGCTCGCGGTTGATCTCAAAGTTGTTCCGTCCCTGCTCGAAGGTGATGCCGTAGACCTGCTTGCGCTCGATGGGATCGGGCACAAAGTCGGGGTCGATCTTGACGATGTTGTAGTTGCCCTTGCGCTTGGGCTTAAGGATCTCCAGAGCCTCGGGCTCATAGCCGGGGGCGATGACACCGTCGGAGACCTCACGCTTGATCATGAGGGCGGTGGTCACGTCGCAGACGTCGGAGAGAGCCACCCAGTCACCGAAGGAGCACATTCTGTCGGTGCCGCGGGCGCGGGCGTAGGCGCAGGCCAGAGGGGACTCGTCCAGGCCGGGGATATCGTCCACAAAGCAGGCCTTCTTCAGAGTCTCGGACAGGGGAATGCCCACGGCGGGGGAGGTGGGGGAGACGTGCTTGTAGGAGGTGACGGCGGGGAGTCCCAGAGCGGCCTTCAGCTCCTTGACCAGCTGCCAGGAGTTGAACGCATCCAGGAAGTTGATGTAGCCGGGACGGCCGCAGAGGATCTCGATGGGCAGCTCGGTGCCATCGTGCATGTAGATCTTTGAGGGCTTCTGGTTGGGGTTACAGCCGTATTTCAGCTCGAATTCTTTCATGGTTTTATCTCCTTAATTTTTCTTCAATGGTGGGGCTCACACAAGCTTGCGCCAGATCTCGCAGATCATGCAGTAGGCGTGATGCTCACAGGGCGCTTCCTCCACCAGCGCAAGCTGTGCCAGCACAGCATCCTTGTAGGTAGGGAGCAGACCGAACTCGGTGAGCTTATCGTAGGGGATAGAGGTAAATTCACCTCCGCAGTTGGTGATGGCACTGATGGCATCGCCGTCCTCCACGAGATCGTACCCGCAGAAGGTGAATCCGTCCCGCTCCAAGCGTTCGATGGGATCGATCTCGGGGCGGAATATCACGGCCACGATCTGCTGTGTATCGGGACGCAAGGCTGCATCGGCAGACTCCAGCTCATACATATCCATGAGACAGCAGTCGAAGGATACGATCTCTTTACAGTCGATCTTCCCGCCGATAAACTCCTTGAAGGATTCATTCGGGAAGAACCGATCCGAGCCGAAGTACCGCAGATCCACCCACGTGGGACGAAGCAGATCAATGCTCATGACCGTTTCCTCAAACGTTCTTGTTGACGATTCTGGTCTCGGCCTCGCCGGTAGCCAGATCAATGTAGCGGACGAACAGGGACACCTTGTTGTCCTCGTTCAGATTCGTCCAGATGAGGTCGGTCAGACCGTCGATGTCCATGTCGGGCAGCTCCAGGGTCTTGGGCTCGCCCACGAAGGAGGGCAGGGGGTTGCCGTCGCCGTTGTAGGTGTGGATGAACTTGGCTCGGCCGCAAAGAGGGTTGGAGTAGGCGTAGGTGAAGCGCTCGCAGGAGGAATCGTCACCCTCGGCAGACTTGAGGATGGACATGGCGAAGTTCATGTCGCCGCCCTCGCGGTGGATGATACCCGAGATGCGGGGGGTGAAGTTGGGCTTGTCGTCCTCAAACTCACGGGTGCGGAGAGCCTGCTCGAAGGTCATCTGCTTGTCCATGAGATCGTAGATGGTGTCGGTCTGGTCGCCGTTGGTGACGATGGTCTTGTTGCCCAGCACACGGACGGGATAGTAAATAATCAGGTGGGGGTCCACCATCTTGGACTCGTCAAAGGCCTTGGTGCGCATAGC
>JAZOOM010000216.1:0-14305 GCA_045655025.1 Eubacteriales bacterium
AACCGAAGGCCAGATCGTCTACCAAAGGGGAGATATGCCGCGCACCCTTAGCGGACTTAACGGCGTTGATGACGGCCAAACCCACTCCCGCCACGGGATTGGGGCCGCCTGTTCCCATAAGGATGAGCTTTTGGGGAGACACGCAGGTCACAGCGGCCAAACGGGCAATGAAGGATCCCATGCTGTGTCCCATGAGTATGTAGGGCAGGTGGGTGCCGTACTCAGCCCGCACGGCAGCCGAGAACAACCGAACGTCGGCTACCCAAAGTTTCCAGCCGTCTCGGTCGGCCACAAAGCCCAGCTCGGAGGGATCGGCGGCGGTGTGGCCATGACCCAAATGATCATAGCCACAGACCACGTACCCCTCAGCGGCCATTTCCCGCATGAAGGGGTCATAGCGGCCAATGTGCTCGGTCATGCCGTGAAGGACGTGAAGAATGCCCTTGGGCGGGCAATCGGGCAGGTAGACATATCCGTGGAGATCGTGAACTCCATCGGAGGAAGGTGTCAAGAAGGGGATAATTTGCATATTCATACCTCTTTTGGGGAATTTTTCATACAGAAGAAATTCAGAATCGTCCGAATCAACTGTTCGGAGCACCTTCAAAACGCCCGACAGGCCACAACGGCGCGATGCCAGCCGTCCAGCAGTGCGGCGCGGCGGTCATCCGCCATATGGGGCGTATAAACCGTGCTTCCCTCCTCTGAGACCAGCGTTTCCTCGGGGGATCCGAAGAAGCCGATGCTCAGACCGGCCAGAGCCGCCGCGCCCCAGGCCGTGGCCTCGGCAGTGGCGGGACGAAGAACGGGAATACCCGACAGATCGCTCTGGAACTGCATGAGCAGGCGGTTATGGGAGGCTCCGCCGTCAGCCTTCAGGGAGGTGATCTGTCCACCGCCGAAGGAGGCCATGTCCGCCTGCATGGCGGCCAGCACGTCCTCGGTCTGGTAGGCGATGGATTCCAAGGCGGCGCGGATGATGTGATCCCGTCCCGTTCCTCGGGTCAGACCCAGAATACTGCCTCGGGCGGCCATATCCCAGTACGGCGCTCCCAAGCCCGTGAAGGCAGGGACAACATAGACGCCCGCGCTGTCCGCTACCTTGGCGGCAAAATATTCGCTGTCCCGGGATTCATTGATGAGCCGCATTTCATCCCGCAACCATTGGATGACCGCACCGCCCACAAACACGCTTCCCTCCAAGGCGTAAGCCATGGGCTCCCCCTTGCGGGTAGCGGCTACGGTGGTGAGAAGGCGGTGGTGGCTCATAACGGGTTCTGTGCCCGTATGGGCCAGAAGGAAGCACCCCGTTCCGTAGGTGTTCTTGGCTTGTCCCTTTTCAAAGCATCCCTGCCCGAACAGAGCCGCCTGCTGATCTCCCGCGATGCCCGAAATGGGAATGGATGCCCCCATGACGGTTGCCTCTCCGTAGATCTCGGAGGAGGATCTGATGGCGGGGAGCATGGCACGTGGAATATCCAACAGCGACAGCATGGTATCGTCCCAATCACCCGTATGCAAATTCATAAGCATGGTACGGGAGGCGTTGGTCACGTCGGTGACGAAAACGCGCCCCTCGGTAAGCTTCCAGCAGAGCCACGTGTCCACCGTACCGAAGAGAAGCTCTCCCGCCTCAGCCCGTCGGCGGGCATCGGGAATATTGTCCAATATCCATTTGAGCTTGGTACCGCTGAAGTAGGGATCAAGCCGAAGACCCGTGCGGGTACGGATCAGGTCGGCATAACCATCCTGTTCCAGCTTTGCACAGAGGGACGCTGTACGACGGCATTGCCACACGATAGCGTTACACAGCGGCTTGCCCGTGGTCTTATCCCAGACAACCACCGTTTCCCGCTGGTTGGTCACGCCCATAGCCGCGATCTCGGAGGGGTCAATACCGCTCCCCGCAATGCATTCAGTCATGGCCGAGTACTGGGCGGCGTATATGGCCATGGGATCATGCTCGACCCAACCGGGTTGAGGGTAAATCTGAGGAAATTCATGCTGAGCCGAGGCCACGGTGTTCCCCTGTCTATCGAACAAAATGGCACGGGCGGAGGTGGTTCCCTCGTCCAGCGCAAGAATGTATTTTTTCATGGATGATCTCCTTTGATGCGAAGGATAGCATTCTATAATATTATACAATAAATTTGAGAAAAATGCAAGTCATTCTGTTATATTTTTAAAATTTCGGACATTTTCACAGTAGAAAAAACGGACGGGTAAAGCGTGAATGATTTGACATTGGCACGAAAACAAAAATACCCGACGCACACGCATCGGGTATTCAGACCTGGGATAAGAATTCATACGCCACCTCGGCGGCCTCCACGTCGGGACGGCAGGTGAGGGTGAACGCGGGGACATCGCGGACGGCGGCTCCCACAAGGACAGCCAAGTGATCCTGTCCGAGTGGATCGGATGGGACAATGGTTGCTTCCATGAGACGAGCGGCGGTATCGGCAGTAGAGCTGACGGTCACAGTGTTGGTTTTGCCCTGCTCCAGGAAGCAAATCGCGGTAAGGGGACACTTGCGGTTCACCTGCTTCCCTTCCTTGCCGCACCAAGGCGTTCCGTAGGCCCAGAATCGGCCGTCGGGGCTTTTCCGAATCAGGGGCTTATCACCGTTTATAACTGTAGCGCGGCCTGCGAAATGGGTTTGCCACAGAGCGGTATGAGTGGATTTTCCGGTTCCGCGGCGCGCGGAAAAGGCGTACCCTCTGCCCTCCATCTCGACCACCGCGGCATGAAGCAAGAAAACACCGAAGGCAGGCATCCGCTCACAGATACGGCGGTAAAGAAGGTAACTCTCTGCTTCGGGATGAGTCATGGGGCGGCCGCAAGATGCCATATAGTCCAGAACTGCGGCGTTGGAAACCGACACGCGAAAGGCGGGAGCCGAGTCGGTACATAAGTAGTCGGCGCATTGCTCATAAACGTAATTATGACGATTGTCTATCTCAACGGTAATACCCGCCAGACGTACACAAAACATTCGGACATCCTCCTTTCCAGATTTCAGCACACAAGGCGAACGGGTGTTTCCCCGTTCGCCTATGCGCTGTATGAAGATAAATTCAATTACAGATACTTCTTGAGGTTCTCGGTCAGATCTGCAGGATCGACGGAAACGGTGATGGTGACGTTGATATTCGCGTCACGGATAACCTTCTCCAGATCAGAGATAAACTTCTCCAGGTCGGCCAGCAGAAGAGCCATATCAGCCTTCTCATAACCGAAGATCTTACGAGTGCCGTCAATGAACAGATCGGTAACGTCACCGTTACCGGCCAGAATACCGGCGACCATGCCGCCCAGAGCGACGCCGCCCTCGATGAGATAATCATCGGTATTGACGAGACGAACTTTATAACTGATTTCGTGACGCAGGGTAGCGCCCTTCTCAATGCATACCACGTAGCCCTTGGTAGCCTCCAGAGCCTCATTCACAGCTGCGATCAGGGTCTTGGTCTTACCGGTACCCTTTACGCCAACAAGCAATTTGATCATATCTAAGTACTTCCTTTCACTCTGCGTCTTCCCCGCGTATTGGGGAAAGACTCGTGCAGATTAGTTGTTAGTGTATTATAACACATTTTTTGCAAAATTGCAAGAGGTTTTGAACATTTTTGTGTGAAAAATCACAAAAAGTTCAGAAAATACACAGGACGTCTTGTGTGATTATGCCCTTCTTACAGTCTTGCTTCCAAGGCTGCTCTCATATCCTCATAGCCGGGCTTGCCCAAAAGGGCGAACATATTCTTCTTATATGCCTCAACGCCGGGCTGGTTGAAGGGATTGACACCCAGAATATAGCCGGAGATCGCGCAACCCAGCTCGAAGAAGTAGATGAGGTAGCCCAGAGAGTAGGCGGACTTATCGGCCAGCTCGATGAGCAGATTGGGCACACCGCCGTCCACGTGAGCCAGCAGAGTGGCCTGCATGGCGGTCTTCTTGACCAGGTTCAGATCCATACCGGACAGGAAATTCAAGCCATCGATATTCGCAGGGTCGTTGGGGATGGGATACGTCACGGGATTATTCTCCACGGCAATAACCGTCTCAAAGAGGTTACGCATACCGTCCTGAACGTACTGACCAAGGGAGTGCAGGTCGGTAGAGAAAATGACGGACGCGGGGAAAATACCGCGCTGATCCTTGCCCTCGGACTCGCCGTAGAGCTGCTTCCACCACTCGTTGAGCATGGTCTGGTAAGGCTCGTAGCCAACCAGGATCTCGGTGGTTTTACCTTTGCGGTAGAGGATATTGCGGATGGCGGCATACTTGTAGCAATCGTTGGCATTGATATCGGGATTCTTGTAGGCCTCCATAGCATCGGCTGCGCCCTTCATGAGGCCGTCGATGTCAATGCCGGCCACGGCGATGGGGAGAAGACCCACGGCGGTGAGCACAGAGAAACGGCCGCCCACGTCATCGGGCACAACAAAGGTCTCGTAGCCTGCCTCGTCGGAGAAGTGCTTCAGCGTACCTCTAGCCTTATCGGTGGTGACGAAGATGCGCTCGCGGGCACCCTCCACGCCGTACTTCTGCTCCAGCAGGGCACGGAACACACGGAAGGCCACGGCGGGCTCGGTGGTGGTTCCCGACTTGGAGATGACGTTGATGCAGATATCCTTGCCCTCGCAGATCTTCAGCAGCTCGTCGATGGCAAAGGCGGAAATGTTGTTACCGGCATAGTAGATGTCGGGAGTATCCTTGGAGAGGTTGTTGTACAGGGGGGACTTGCAGAACTCAATGACAGCGCGGGCGCCGAGGTAAGAACCGCCGATACCGATGGCAATGAAGATATCGCAAGACTTCTTGATTTTTTCCGCGGCCACCTTGATGCGGGCGAATTCTTCCTTATCGTAGTCCACGGGCAGGGTCGTCCAGCCCAGGAAGTCGTTCCCTGCTCCGGACTTGGAGGCGAGAAGATCATGAGCCAGCGCGACTTGGGGCTGAATATTCTCCAGCTCCTCGGCGGAGACAAAGGAAGAGAGGTAGTTGGTATTGAGACGAACCGACATGGTGATTACCTGCCTTTCAAAAATTTATACAGCTTTATTATACACCATTTCCGAGGGATTTTCAAGTAGGTTTGAAAATTTTTATACCCGCGGATCCCGTGATATCGAATTTTCCGTTTGCCGGAATATGCATTTCCCCTTGACAGTGCGGACAGAATGTGATATACTGCTGCTATAGAACGAAACAGAAAGGAACCCACCATGTCTACTCAAGCAGAAAATCCCGGAAAAGTGAAATTCTCCTATAAAAAATACTACTCCTTCCGCAACCGCATCAACACCACCTTCGGCGGTCGGTTCCACGCGGATATGTGCATCGACAGCGTGACCCGCGCCCTGTTCTACGGCGACACCCAGCCCGCCCTAGTTATATCTGTCTCCCCTCTGACGGTGGCCGCCTACTCCGACGAGATCGACGGCGTGCTGATGCTTCGCTTCCCCGATCAGTTCGTGGAGAAGTACAGCCTGTACCCCGGTATGCGTCTCACCACCTCCAACGTGTACTTCCGTTGGGAGCAGTTCCCCGCCGACATCGTGATCGGAGAGCATTTCTGCCGCCGCTACAACGATTTTCTCCCCATCGTCCAGCTCTTCATCGGCAAGGGCGACGAGAAGATCAAGGCCAAGACTTCCCTCTTCGGCGAGGACGTTTGGAACCGCGTCAGCGAGAAGGCCGCCCAATACGCCGAGGAGCGCCCCGACACCTACCGCGACGGGTTCTTCTATTTCAAGAAATAACCGCAACGTACAAAAATCCCCGACGGGACGTGAGCCGTCGGGGGTTTTTGTATAGAGAAGGTCAAATGGTTTCCGCCAAATACCGTGCCACGTGCACGCCCGATGCCGAGGCATGGGACAGGGAATGGGTCACACCGGAGCAGTCACCGATGACGAACAGACCCTTATGGCAGGTCACGAGGTTCTCGTCGATGGCCACCTCCATGTTGTAGAACTTGACCTCCACGCCGTACAGCAGAGTATCGTCGTTGGCGGTGCCGGGGGCGATCTTGTCCAGAGCGTAGATCATTTCGATGATGCCGTCCAGAATGCGCTTGGGCATGACCAAAGACAGGTCGCCGGGGGTGGCGTTGAGGGTAGGCTCAATAAAGGCCTCGCGGATGCGGGAGGGGGTGGAGCGCTGACCGCGAATGAGGTCACCGAAGCGCTGTACCATGACACCGCCGCCCAGCATATTGGACAGGCGGGCGATGCTCTCGCCGTAGCCGTTGCTGTCCTTGAAGGGCTCGGAGAAGTGCTTGGATACCAGCAGGGCGAAGTTGGTGTTGCCCGTGTGCCTCTCGGGATCCTCGTAGCTGTGGTCGTTGACGGTGACGATGCCGTTGGTGTTCTCGTTAACCACCACACCGTGGGGATTCATGCAGAAGGTGCGCACCAGATCCTGGAACTTCTCGGTGCGGTAGATGATCTTGGACTCGTACAGCTCGTCGGTGAGGTGCGCGAAGACCTCGGCGGGCAGCTCCACGCGGACACCGATGTCCACACGATTGGACTTGGTGGGAATGGCCAGATCACGGCATACGCTCTCCATCCACTTACTACCGCTGCGGCCCGCGGAGATCACGCACCGATCACAGGTGTATTCCTTGTCACCGCAGACCACGGCGTAGCCGTCCTCGGTCTTCTTCACGGTCTCCACGGGGGTTCGGAAGTAGAAGTCCACCTTCTCCTTCAGCTCGTTGTAGAGGTTCTCCAGCACGATATAGTTGATATCCGTGCCCAGGTGGCGCACCGATGCGTCCAGCAAGTGGAGGCCGTTCTGCACGCAGAGCTTCTTGATATCGGAGTTGGCGGTGGTGTAGAGGTGAGTGCCCTCACCGCCGTAGGCGAGATTGATCTTATCCACGTACTCCATCAGCTCGGTGGCCTTGGCCTTGCCCACGTACTCGTGGAGGGTGCCGCCGAAGCTGTTGGTGATGTTGTACTTACCGTCCGAGAAGGCACCCGCACCGCCAAAGCCGTTCATGATGGCGCAGGGCTTGCAGCCGAGACAGGCCTTGACCTTCACGCCGTCGATGGGGCATTTACGCTTCTCCAGAGGGTTGCCGGACTCGAATACGGCGATACGCAGATCCTTTTGCAGGCGGGTCAGCTCATAGGCGGTGAAGATACCGCCGGGGCCCGCTCCGATGATAATCACATCGTATTGATTTTTCATAAAGTATGGTTTCCTTTCGTGTACTGTGGGGGTCGCCGCAGCGAAGGATGACATAATCCAATGTATTATACCATACTCCGAGAAAAAAATCAAGAGGGTTTCACGGCTTTTTCGTGGCGAGGAAATTTCGCCGCAGCCTTGACAAACGCCCCCAAATGGGTTATAATTAGGAAAAATAACCGAACAATGGAGGAACCCATGTCCCCTGATACCATACAGAAGCAAGACCCTCTGTTCATCGTCTTCGACGGCATGGACGGTACGGGCAAGACCACCCAGATGCACCTGCTTTGCGAAAGGCTCAACTCCCTCGGCATGGAGACGGTGCTGACCTGCGAGCCCTCCACTTCCCCCGACGGTAAGGCTCTACGCCGCGCCCTCTCGGGTCAGGAGCCCGCCAATAATTCCCGCATGGCCGCCCTCTTCCTCATCGATCGCATCGGCCACAACGCCGAGATCGAGAGCTGGCTCTCCGAGGGCAAGACCGTCATCTCCGACCGCTACTACTACGCCTCCATGGCCTACCAGGGTCAGGGGGACAACTTTGAGTGGGTGGCCCGCATGAATCTGGACTGCCCCCATATCCGCAAGCCCGACGGCGCCATTCTCTTGGATATGAACCCCGAGGACAGCATGGCCCGCATCCGCGCGGGACGCACCGAGGACAAGCTGGAGATCTACGAGACCGTCGCCCAGCAGGAAAAGATCCGCGCCCGTTTCGCCCGTGTAACCGAGTATCTGAAGGATCGGGATCTCATGATCACCGTCAACGCCGCAGGCACGGTGGAAGAAGTAGCCGAAAGAATTTGGGCGGCTTACGAGACAATACGAGAGGCAAAAAAAGCGTAAAATTGCGTTTTATCGGGCCGAAGGCCCGTCACGCCCGAAGGGCATCTCACGCCGCAAGGCATATCGTGTGCGAAGCACATATCGCGCCGTAGGCATCTCGTTCACCGTAAAAATGATTGAACTTCTTGCTTTTTAGCGAGATACCCCTTCGGGGTGCGATATGCCTTGCGGCACGATATACCGCTCGGGGTGGAACCCTCGCGGTACGATATGCGCCCTTACGGGCGCGTGAATCTCCACGATAAACCCAAATTTAAAATTCAGACCAACAAGGAGACTTATACTATGGCAATTCTTGCAAAAACGCCCCCCATGGGCTTTAACACCTGGAACTCCTTCGGCCCCGATATCAACGAGCAGATGGTTTTGGAGATGACCGACGTCATCGCCGAGCAGGGCTACCGCGACTCGGGCTACAAGTACGTGGTCATCGACGATTGCTGGTCTCTCATGGAGCGCGACGAGAACGGCAATCTGGTGGCCGATCCCGAGAAATTCCCCCACGGCATGAAGTACGTGGGCGATTACATCCACTCCAAGGGTCTGAAGTTCGGTATGTACTCCTGCGCCGGTACCCGCACCTGCGCCGGCTATCCCGCCTCCTTCGACCACGAATTCCAGGATGCCCGCACCTTCGCTTCCTGGGGAGTGGATTTCCTCAAGTACGATTTCTGCTTTTTCCCTTCCTTCGCCAACTGCCAGCACCGCTATCTGACCATGGCCCAAGCTCTCCGCTCCACGGGTCGTGATATCCTGTTCTCGGCCTGCAACTGGGGTCTCCACGAGCCTTGGAGCTGGATGCGCAGCGCGGGTGCCCATATGTACCGCTCCACCTACGACATCGTGGACAATTTCGCCTCCTCTGCCGCCATTATGCAGAGTCAGGTCAATAATTTCAATGCCAACGCCTCGGGCTGCTTCAACGACATGGATATGCTCACCGTGGGCATGGCCGGTCAGGGCTTCGTGGGGCGTGAGGATTGCAACAGCTACACCGAGTACGAGACCCAGTTCGCCTACTGGTGTTTTTGCGCGGCTCCCCTTATGATGGGTGCAGACCTGCGCCAGGTCTCCGACGAGTACCGCGCCCTGCTCCAGCACAAGGAGCTGATCCGCCTGAATCAAGATGCCGAGTGTCGTCCTCCTTTTAAGGTACGGGAAGAGAACGGCTGTTACACCTTTGTGCGCCATCTGGCCGACGGAGAATTCGCCATCGGCGTGTTCAATTTCCAGCAGAATGCCCGCCATGCGGAGATCACCTTCGCTGAGCTGGGCGTGCCCGTAAATTCGGGAGTCAAGCTGGCGCTGACCGACGTGATCACGGGCGAGCAGCACGCTCCCAAGCGTGACGACCTCCTCATCCGCGTGGAGGGTCACGGATGTAAGGTCTATCGTGCCAAGTTCGTCCGCGACCGCAAGAAGTACTGATCCCCATGGAATTCTTTCAAAAGCCCGTAATGGAAGGTCGTTCCGCCGACGCCTACTGCGCCGTATGCGATGCCCCCATGACGGGAGACGAGGCCGCCCTCAACTACAAGCTGACCGAACGAAAAACCACCCGCCTCCTCTGCCCCGTCTGCCTGGGCAAACGGCTTTCCCTATCCCCCGAGACCCTGCGGGATATGATCACCCTGTTCCGCAAGCAGGGATGTCGGTTCTTCTCCCCGTGGGTGGAGACCGATCCGTAACGCTTTTCAAAAAGGAGGACACATCATGAAAAAGAGAACTGTCTGCCTGCTCTGCGGCATCCTGCTCGCGTTCCTGCTCACGCCCTTTCATTTTTCCCGCTACAACGATGGGGGCACGGTCAAGATCACCGCTCTCTCCTACTCCGTCGTGATGTGGAACAAGCTTGATGTCTCCCTGAACGAGGACGGAACCACCTCCGATGAATTCTATGAGAAAACCTGTGTCTACCTGTTTCCCAACAACTTCAAAAAGCTGAGCGAGCTTTGGGAGATTCGGCATTAAAACGCTTTCTTGAAAAATGAGTCAGTCGTAAAGCTGCGCACCTTAATTTGACGAGGGAAATTTAATGAAAACAATTAAAAATGTTATTTTTGCTACCCTGGCTATCCTTGCTATTATGCTCCTGCTTGCCGGAATATTTATGCTAATGAATGGCTCTCTGGAAGCCTTTCCTACGGAAGATCAGGTAGAGAAAATTCGTATTTGCGGGTGGCTATTTACCACTATTGGTGTTGTTTTTGAATCGATATTTATAACATTCATTTATAAAAACAATACACGTAAGTTATAAAAATATTTGTAGGGACGGCTATATGCCGAGCTTGCTCGGCATATAGCCGTCCCAAGAAACTATTGTTATCTCCAATTTTCGCAGATTCGCGGGAGGCTAACAGCCTCTCCTACAACAAACCATAACGCACCGATAAACCCAAATTTGAAGCTCACCCCAAACAAAACCGCCCTGCCATACTCAGCAGGACGGTCTTTTTTATATACGGCACCAGCCATGAGGCATCAGCCGTGGAACAGCTTCTTGTCCTCGAACACAGGCTCGCAGGTCACGTAGGTACCCAGCTTGCCGAAGAGCTTGTCGTCAGCGTGGGCAAGAATGACGGTGGAGTGGATCTGACTTCCCCGCAGGTTGTTCAGCTCTTCCATAGCCATGGAGGCGTACTCGTCGGTAACGGCGCAGATGGAGAGGGCAATGAGCAGCTCGTCGGTGTGCATACGGGGGTTCTTGGATCCCAGGTGCTCCACCTTGAGGTGCTGAATGGGTGCGATGACCTCGGGAGAGATCAAGTCTACCTTGTCGGGAATGCGCGCCAAATACTTCAGCGCGTTGAGCAGAGCCGCCGAGGATGCGCCCAACAGCTCAGAGGTCTTGCCCGTGACGATATGCCCGTCGGGGAGCTGAATGGCCACGGCGGGGGTACCTGTCCGCTCCGTAACGGCGCGCGCGGCAGCCACAGCGGGACGTTCGGAGGCAGTGATGCCCGCTTCCTCCATGAGAAGCTCGATCTTTTGAAGTTCGGTCTTTTCGGCGTTGCCCTTGCAATGGGCGCAAGCGGTCTTGTAGTAGCGGCGCAGGATCTCCTGGCGAGAGGCGGCACACACAGCCTCGTCGTCGTAGATGGCGTTTCCTGCCTGGTTGACACCCATATCCGTAGGGCTCTTATAGGGACAAGCACCAAAAATACGG
Organism: Eubacteriales bacterium; assembly: GCA_045655025.1. Lineage (GTDB taxonomy): Bacteria > Bacillota > Clostridia > Oscillospirales > CAG-272 > CAMEON01. The sequence continues at coordinate 11,222 of JAZOOM010000216.1, forward strand.
GTCATGATGGCGTAAAGCACGCGAAAGATCTCCACGACGCGGTTGTAGTTAACAGCCTCGCTTCCGTACGCCCGCATATGGTAGGGATCGATCATGTTGTTGTCGCCCAAATCGGCGGTAGCGGCCTCGTAGGCCAGATTGACGGGATGCGTGATGGGCAAGTTCCACACGGGGAAGGTTTCAAATTTGGCGTAGCCCGAGGTCATGCCCCGTTTATGCTCGTGATAGAGTTGGGAAAGGCAGGTGGCCATCTTACCGCTTCCGGGGCCGGGAGCCGTCACCACAACCAAGGAGCGGGTGGTTTCGATGTAGTCGTTACGGCCGAATCCCTCGTCGCTGACGATGAGAGCGACGTCTTTGGGGTAATTCTCGATGTTGTAATGGCGGTAGACCTTAACCCCCAGAGCCTCCATAGTCTTCTTGAAGGCATCGGCGGCGTGCTGACCGGTGTAGCGAGTCATGACCACACTGCCCACGTACAGACCTACACGACGGAAGCTGTCAATGAGACGCATGACCTCGCGGTCATAGGTAATACCAAGATCCCCGCGATACTTGTTATTCTCGATATCGGCGGCGTTGATGCAGATGACTACCTCGGCCTGATCCTTCAGGGCGCAGAGCATCTGAAGCTTACTGTCGGGTTTAAAACCGGGGAGCACACGGGACGCATGGAAATCGTCGAAGAGCTTACCTCCGAATTCCATGTACAGCTTTCCGCCAAACGCCTCGATGCGCTCGCGGATCTTGGCGGACTGGAGACGGATGTATTCCTCATTGGAAAAGCCTTCTCGAATACCCGCGGTCTTGGATTCTGTTGCCATAACTTCACCTCCAAATCAAAACAATTTAGCAATAAAAACACACCGTATATTATAGCACATTTTGATGGATTTTTCAACACGGTTTTCATATTTTTTACAAAGAAAAGAAAAAGTTTTTTGCGGAGATTTTCTCGGAGATTTTCTCGGAGATTTTCTCGGATCTCCGTCGAGTCTTCGCCGGAACGGTTCGGCTTGTGCGGTACGTTGTTGTTTTTCGGTCGGATACGCGATAACCCCTCAATTCGAGCTTTCAAGCATCCCAAAAAGGAGAGCCCGATCCGGACTCTCCTTTTCTCGTATTCGTATATTCACTTATGGTACTTCGACCCCTTGGCGATCTGGTAGCACCGATATACGGCCTCGTACAGGATCACGCGCATGAGCTGATGGGGGAAGGTCAGCTCGGATATGGACAACCGCATTTTGGCGGCGGACTTGACCTCGGGGGAAAGACCGTGGGAGGAGCCGATGATGAAGCAGAGGGTGCCGCATTCAGCGGTCACGGATTCCAGCTTGCGGGACAGGTCGGGGGAGGACATCTGCTTCCCCTCCACGCACATGGCAATGGGGTAGGAGCGGGGCGGGATGGCCGCCAGAATGGCCTTGGCCTCCTCGGCCAGTGCCTTTTGGATCTCGGAGTCCGACGGATCGTCGGGCACCTTGACCTCCTTCAATTCGATCTCCTCCACGCGGCACATGCCCGAAAGTCTTTTCTTGTATTCGGCGGCGGCCTCACGGAGGTAGGACTCCTTCAGATTGCCGACGGTGATGAAGCGAACGGTCTGGGGCATCATACGGGAGCCTCCTCTTGGTCGTTGACCGTAGATTTTGGGATCGGGGCATTCGCCTCACCCACCAGCATGGTCACGTCGTCGGGGGAGGCCACGCGGAGGGTGGTTTCGTATCCGGCCAAGGCGGAGAAGGTCTCGTCATAGGCCAGATCGGGGTAATTGTTCTCCTCGCTCAGGTGAGCCAGCAGGAAGTGGGTGGTTCCCTGCCCTGCCAATTCGGCGCACAGGTCGGCGCACTCCCGATTGGAGAGATGCCCCCTCTTTCCGCGGATGCGGAGCTTGAGATCGTAGGGATACGGCCCATCCATCAGCATTTCCACGTCGTGGTTGGACTCGATCACCACCGCCTCGCATCCCGTAAGTCCCTCCCGAAGGGGCTGGGAGACGTGCCCAATATCCGTGGCGTAGCCGACGGTTACATTCTTTTCCCCATCGAAAAATTCCAGACGAAAGCCTGCCGAGGCGCGGCTGTCATGGGGGGTCTCAAAGGCGTAAACCGTGACGTCACCGATGCGGGTGGTGTAGGGAGCCTTCTCATAGATCCGAAAGCACTTGCACAACGCCTCGGGCTGAGTATCCCGATAGCGAAGGGCGGAGCGGAGGAGAATGTGGACGGGGATGGGGTGTTTCTTGGCCAGCACCTCCAAGGATGCCACGTGATCGTTGTGGTCATGGGTGATCAGAATGGCGTCCAGCGTGTCGGGGGACACACCGATGGATTTCAGAGAGGCAAGCAGGGTTCGGGTGCATTTGCCCGCGTCAATGAGGATACGGGTGGTGGGGGTTTCCAGATAAGCGGCGTTTCCGCCCGAGCCGGAGTAGAGGGTACAGAGTCGATACCGCGCCATGTCCGTCAACCTCCGAAGAGCTTGGCCAGGTAGCCGTCCCAGACGAACAGGTACAGAGCCTCGGCCATAAAGGTCACCACAAAGGGGATGATGAGCATGAGCATCCAGCGGGATTTCTCTGCCCGACGGCGGGTGTCCTCCACGAAAGCCTTTCGCTTCTCTGGACTCCAATCCATGGGAAGCATATCCTCGGTCACGTCCTTGTTGACGAACGCGCGGTTATAGAGCAGATACGAAATGAGTATGGCGGCGAAGGACAGGCAATACACCGACATGATCACGTACTGGATCGTAAGATTCTGCAAATACTCTGCCAGAGCAATGCCTCCGAACCAGATGACGAATGCCACCGCCGTAAGAGCCACGGTAACGGTCATGCGGCGCTTAGTCTCCTTGGAAACGGGCTGATCCGTTCCGCTGTTTCGGGAAAAGAGGGAGTTTCGATTGGGGGAAAACATAGGGTCTCCTTAATTTTCGGTTGTTTTAGTAACAATTTGTTGCTTTTACGCAATTCTGGCCGCGCCGACGGGGCGGATGCGGAGATCATAGGTGGCACCCTTACCGAAGGCACCGTCCATGACCGCCGTGAAGGTCTCCACCAGTTCGGTGGGAACGTAGGCC
>JAZOOM010000217.1:0-10392 GCA_045655025.1 Eubacteriales bacterium
CTGCATGAGGTCGAAGGCGAAGTCCACCTTGGCCTTGTGCATGGCGATGCCGTCCAGACCGAAGGTCTTGTCCATGGTGTTGCCGCCGAACATATCGGTGCCCGAGGCGTTGCAGGTGTGCCACCAGGACATGGCGAAGCGGAGATGCTCGGCCATGGTCTTGCCCGCGATGACGCGGTTCTTGTCGTAGTAACGGAAAGCGAAGGGGTTTCTGGACTTGGCTCCCTCAAAGGGAATCTTATCGATATTTTGGTACATGATCACGTTCCCTTTCAATATGTTATTCCAATATGTTGCTTGTAACGTAGTCAACGCCCCACTCGATCAACCGCTCAGCCTTGTCCAACCAATCGCAGGTCCAGACGTTGACCTTGATCCCTCTGTCATGTATGCGCTCCACAAGCTCTTTGGGGGTCGTGGAGATATGGATATCCAGATCAAAGCCGTGGGAGGCGACCTTGTTCAAAAATTCGTCGGAAAACTCGTGCTTTTCATCGGTCAGGAACTGCACGGGGCAATTGGGCAAATGCTTGCGAATCTCCACAAGATTTTCCCAATAAAACGAGATAAATACGACGCTGTCAAGGTAGTCCTGCTCGCGGAAGGCCGCAACTACGTCCGCAACGACCTCGGGGGACATGGCATGCTTCAGCTCAGCCACGCACACCTTGCCGTAATGCTTACAGATGCGGATATATTCCTGCAGCGTAGGGATACGGAGATCCGAGCGGGGCTCCTTGATGCCCGGAGTCAGACCGTATTCCTCCATCGTGTAGAAGAAGAATCGCTCATACAGCATGATCCCTTGGATCTGCTCTACCGTACTCTCGGACATGAGCAGGAGTTGGGGCGAAACCCCTTCGGTAGAATCGTTATGAATGACGACCAAGCCATCCTTTGCCACGCGTACGTCACACTCAACACCCCAATAGGAGCGGTTGCCTGCGGCGATAAATCCCGCGTTGGTATTCGCTGTCTCAAGTCCAAAGAGACCCGCGTGCGCGACCATTTTGGTGTTTCCTTTATGGATTTTTATGGTATCCATCAGATTTTCTCCTTCCATCCTACAGCTCGCAGGTATAACGGCCGCTTTGGGCGGTCTGTTCAAGCCGCTGTCCGTCGGGCAGAATGACCTCACACAGCATTTGGCTGTTTTCGGGCAGCATAACGTCCAGCGTGAATGTGCCGTTCTTCTTTTCCCATGCTACAGAAATGATGCCCTGGGGCGTGGGGACGGTTCCCTTGGCTCGGGTCAGATCAAAGCTGTCCGCATGGGGCTTGATCCGCACCGACCTGTAACCGTTAGCGGTGGGACAGACACCCAGCACCATAGCCGAAAATTCGTAGATGGGGGCGGAGCTCCAGCCGTGGCATTCACTTCTGGGAGAATCGGGATTTTCGCACCACGTGGTACAATGCAGATCCAGCATGGTCTCCCATCCCTGTAGCTGAAGGCGGGCATACTCGTCGTAGCGCCCCGCCATTTCCAAGGCTCTGAACATATAGTGGCTCATGGAAAAGGTGCAATACGCCACGGGAACGTGACCGTCAAAGGTACGGTCGATGAGCGCGCCTGCCTCTTCTCCTTGAACGGCCCCCGAAAGGATCGCCCACAGCGTGGTGTGCTGGGAAAACTCCCGTACGCTCGGCTTATCGCGATAGAGCCCGACCTCCCGATCATAGCAGAGCTCTTGTACCGCACGGATGGCGTCCTCTGCTCTGCCTCTGTAATCGGATGCCGTGCCCGGTCTCCCCAAGGTATCGCAGATCTCGGCGGCGGCCTTCAGCGCGGCGGCATACATCAGCGTGGATACGGTGATCGGCTCATCGACCTCTCGGGAGGGAACACCTCCGTCCCATCCGGGAACCCAGTCCACGAAATGCCAATACGGTGTCGTGCCAATCAGGCCGCTCGGGAGCCTGTAAGCGTCAAATCCATCCAAGGCGCGCCCCATGGTGCCCGCCATAGACCGCACGAAGGCCAGCTTTTCAGCCGAATCTCCGCAATAAAGCACGTAGTCGCGCAGCATCAGCACCCAAAACAACGTAAAGTTGGGTATGATCTGGGTTTTCACCGAAGGGTAATTGGCTTGGAGCATGCCGTCCGGCATTTGGGAGTGGGAAAAGTCGGTCAGGGATTTGATCGGCATCCGATCGTCAGCGCTCATGCGCAACGTAAACAGCATCTCAAGGGCGCTGTCCATATCGTATTGCTGCTGCTCGTAGTACGGGCAATCCACGTACATCTCATGCATACAGCAAAGCACGGTGTGGCGGCTGATCTCCCACATTTTGTTATAGCGGGGGTTGGAGCAAGCAAAGTCACCGACCGCGTCCAAGGGATAGTGGTAAAACGCGTAATCAAACGCTGTGATCTCCATGTCGGGATCGTCGCACTCCACACGAACAAAGCGGAAGGAGCGATACCAGAAGGGCTCGAAGACCTGCTCCTCACCTGTAGCGATCAAGGTATCGAAGCATCCATACAGAAAGGCCTCGGGTTGATCGTACGCATCGCGCGCACCCTTGTAGTGCTTGCCGTTTTCGTCGGTCAGTCTGTAGCACTCGGCATACATCAGTCGCACACGGCTGCCCTTCTTGGCCTTGAAGCAAAAGCGCAGCTTGGCGGTGGTATATGCGCGTGCATCGTACTCCACGAAGCCCTTGCCGTCTCTGACGGTTTGCATGGGTGCATATTCCTCGGTCTCCATGGACGGGAGAGGGCGGGGCGACATCACGTAGGTCTCGTTGATGCCGTCTCCCCCAAAGCAACCGTGGTCCAACCCCGGCTGATAGTCCTTCCTGACAGCCACGGGGGTGCGGACAGAGCTTCCCGACCATTGCTCATAGGGCGGGATAGAAATATAGCAATCGCTCCCATGCACCAGGGCGCAGGCGTCCTCACGCGTACATGCCCAGCTTTCGTCGGTGCCGATCTCCATCGTTTGATCTCCGACCGTCAATCGGCCGTCCAACCAAAAGGCAGGCGCAGACTTACGGAATGCCGAAATGAAATAGCCCTCGGTGACGTACATGACCTTAGCGAGCAGGGTGTTCCTTCCCTCCTTCAGGTAGGGAGTCAGATCCTCGGTCTCGTAGTAGGTCACGTAAGCCGTGCCGTGGCATGGCCCTTCGGAAACCAAATGCCCGTTCAGATAGAGTGCATAGCGAGTATCTCCGCAGCAGGACACTCGAAAGGAGGCTCCGCAGGGAGCGTCGAATTCTTTTGAAAAATAATAAAATGTAGGATCGGTCGGACGGTCGACCGCGCGAATCCAAAAGCTCATACCATACCCTTCCTTTTACATGGTGACCTTCAGCGTTTCTCCTGCGCGAATGTGAACGCACTTGAAGGCTGTTAAGCACTTGTGCGGAACATGCTCAAATCGCAGTACCGAATAGTCGGTATCATACGGCCCCGCATTATAAAGCTCAACCGTATGTTCATCCAAATAGGTCTCTTTGACGTCGGAATAGGTCAACCCGTGGCCGAAATCATACACACACTGTCCCTTGAAGAACTTGTAGGTACGGTTGTCCATGCTGTAATCCTCAAAGTCCGGCAGATCCTCCACGGATCTGTAAAAGCTTACGGGAAGCCTTGCGCTGGGAGAGACCTTGCCGAACAGGATATCGGCAAGGGCATTGCCGCCTTCCGCACCGGGATAGAAGCACTGGAGGACAGCGTTACAGGACTTGTCCTCACGCTCCAGATTCATACAGCTTCCGCTGACGTTCACAAACACGGTGGGTTTGCCAAGAGTCATAACAGCGTCAATCAGCTCTCTTTGCACCGCGGGCAGTTCAATGTCGGTACGGTCTCCTGCCTTTGCGGCATTGTATGCGTCGCCCTCCTCCCCCTCAATGGTGGGGTTAATGCCCATGATCAGCACCACAACATCCGCTTTTTTTGCGGCAATGAGTGCCTCGTTGCGGGGATGCTCTCCGTCCTTGTCCTGCACGGGCTTAGTCACGTGGCAGCCGCGGGCATAGATCACGCGGCCATCAAAGCCATCCTGAATACCGCGCAGCAACGTGGAATATCTTGCGGGGGTGCCGTTGTAGTTGCCCAGCAGAATGCTTTGGTCGTCTGCGTTGGGGCCGATCACGGCGATGGTACGGACGTTCTCTTTGATAGGCAGGATACCGTCGTTTTTCAGGAGTACCATGCTCTTTTGCGCCATTTTCCGATTGAGCGCGCGGTGCTCCTCGCAATCCACGACCTCATAGGGAATCTGATCGTACTCACAGTCATCGTCAAACATACCAAGGCGGTACCGCGCCTCAAACAGCTTTTCCACGGCCGCCGTAATGGTCTCCTCCGAAACCAGCCCCTGCTCATAAGCATCCTTGAGCCACAGATACGCCTTACCGCAATTCATCTGGCAGCCGTTATTGACCGCCAATGCCGCGCTTTCCACGTCATTGGCCGTCACCTTATGGGAACGGTGCATATCGCAGATGGCGCCGCAGTCGGAAACGACGTAGCCTCGGAAGCCCCATTCGCCGTACAGAATATCGCCAAGCAGCGTTTTACTGCCGCAGCAGGGCTCGCCATTGGTACGGTTGTACGCCCCCATCACGGCAGAGGGGTCTGCATGGTCAATACAATATTTGAACGCCCACAAATAGGTCTCACGCAGATCCTGCTCGCTCACCCTTGCATCAAAGCAATGGCGCAGCTCCTCGGGACCGCTATGTACCGCGTAATGCTTGATCGTCGCGTCTACCTTGCGGTACTTCCCTTCTCCTTGCAGGCCCTTGATGAAGGCGACACCCATCCGTCCCGTCAAATAGGGATCTTCCCCGTAGGTTTCGTGTCCTCTGCCCCAACGGGGATCGCGGAAAATGTTGATATTGGGCGACCAGTAGGTCAGGCCCTGATAAATGTCCGTATAACCGAATTTTCTGTATTCGTTATACTTGGCTCTGGCCTCGTCGGAAATGGCGGTGGCCACACGGTGCATCATATCCGTGTCAAAGCTTGCCGCCATACCGATGGCCTGGGGAAATACGGTTGCCACACCCGATCTTGCAACGCCGTGGAGGCATTCGTTCCACCAGTTATAGGCGGGAACGCCCAGGCGCTCAATGGCGGGAGCATCGTATTTCATCTGCGACATTTTTTCTTCCAAGGTCATTTGCGCGACCAACGCCTTGGCTCTTTCCAAATAGGTCATATTTTTCTCCTGATTCATCGTTCTGCGTACGTTTCGATGATATCACCCTTGCTTCGGTACGCTGTATACGTGGAACTGATAAATGCGGCAGGTCTTGTCCGCATGGGGAGTGGGTCTGATGATATACAGACGCACGTAACGGGCGTTGACAGGCGCAAACTCACGCAAGGTCATATCCTCGCGGTTGCCCCAGACCTCATCGGCCGTCAACCATTCGCCGTCCTCGGTCTGCTTATATTGCAGGAAATAATCCACGGTGTTGTCGTTTCTGTCCTCGTATTCGCCGCAATGCAGTACCAGCCACTTATAGATGGGCGTGGTTTCTCCAAGGTCAACCTCCAGCCAGCCTGCGTGACCCGTTTCGGTGTCCGCGGCCTCGGCCAGGCCTGCCCATTTGCTCTTGCTGTCGCCGTTGAGCGCGTTCTCGGGATATTCGCCCAAATTCTCACGGCAATGGTTTGCGCGGCAGGGCTTGTTCAATACGACGTTTTCACCGAAATCCGAAAAGACGGGATAGATGGTCGCATCGGTTTCTCCCATGCGTACCAGTGCCTGCACGTCCTCCTGCCAAATAATCTCGGCATTGCCGCCGAAGCAGGAGAAGGTGCCGTTCTCGTTGCAACGGGGCGCGGCTATGCGGACGATCTCACCCTCGTGGTAGGTGCCCGAGCCGTTCATATGGACGGAGGTCAAGGTGTGAACGGGGGTGGTCTTTTCGGCTACGTGATCGTACAGGGGTGCGGTAGGCACGGCGCTCTTGGCGCTGTCCTTCACGGCGGTTGCCGCCATGAGCACGATCTGCTCGCCTGCGGGCAGCGTGATCTGCTCCGCTCCATCGGTTTCGATCACGTACGCAAAGACGTTTGCGAATTTATACAAGCGGTCACCCTCTGCATCATGCGTGTGCGAATAGTTCACGGCAATCGCGTCGCGCTTGATAAACGCCACATCCCCCGCAGCTACCTGATCCCACGTGCCCACGTTTTCGGAAAAATCGGTCACCTTGACCGTAACACGCTGATCGCCTACGCCAAAGATAGCGTCAACGTCACCCTTGCGGGAGGCGGCCAGCAGCACGACACGCTTGGTGTCCGCAGGAATCTTGACAGTCTGTCCGTCACAAAGAACCGCATTGTTTTCGCCGGGGTTACCCATGACGAAGCACAGACCGCCGCAATCAACCGTCTGACGGAACAGCTCCTCGGGAATGGAAATACCCTGACCAAACTCACCCGCCGTATAGTCAAAGCGGGAGGTAGTCACGCGCTTGTTGTAGTCCAGCGCGATGGGAGTCCCCACAGAATTTCTGAAGGTCTCGTTTTTGATCTCCAGAACAAAGGTCTTGACGGCGAAGGGGGTCATGTCGAGGGTCAGACTGTGCGCATCGAAATCCACGATGCCGTCTCCTTCCTCATAGCCGTTGGTCTCGACAGCGTTTTGGAGGTCGGCGGCCAGCGTGAGCTTCACGCCGTTATGGTGGCGGCCTGCGGTCTCCTGCAAGCGGATTACGAGACGGTCACCCTTTTCCTCCTCCTTGATACAACGGATGGCGATCTCGCCGTCGTTGACGGTCGCGAAGGACAGGGCGGAGGATGCGCCGCTATGCTTGTCCGCGGTGAAGGCTACCAGAGGATTGTTCAGGCACTCGGCCTCGGAAGCCACACCGTCGCGGTTTCCTGCGTGGGAGGTAAAGCCGTACTTGAAAAGATTCAATCCGTGATCCTGCCAATCCTGACCCGAGATATACTTAAAGGGGGCCAGAGGGGTATGGATGAGCGTGAGGCGCAGGGTGTCGTCGGTGGGCTTCTCCATGCCGTATTTGCAGTCGTTTAAGATAGCCACGCCGAAGGATCCGTCGGGCTCAACCATATCTGCCCACTGATGAACGCAATGCTGGAAGTAGGGATAGGAATCGGTATTGCCAAGGGTTTCTGCTCCCAAGCCGATATCGAAAGTGGCTACGGGGTTGGAAACCGTCAGGGGGAAGCCTGCGGAGAGCAGGGTCTTGCGGTTGTGCCAATCCACCTCGTTGGCCACCTCCACGCGGTTGCCGTCGGCGGTAAGGGAGATGATCTGGGTATAGGTGTTCATGCCGTCGGAATGGGTGACCTTGAGGGCGACCACGGCGGCGCCGGACTCCAGAACATCCACGGTCACATGGCCGCCCACGTTGGTAAAGGGCAGCTTGGTGTCCTCGTACTTGAGCTCCCAAGAGGGCCATACCGTGTTATTGTCCTCACGGGTGGCCAGAGCGGAGGGAGCAGACAGCAGCTCGCGGCCGTTCTCCTTGTCGTACACCGAGGCAATGTGACCCTCGGCGTTCAGGGTGACCTTGTAGCGGCGGTTCTCCAGCGTATCAGCAGTGACAGACAGACCCGTATCCATGGAGCAGGGCGCGTCGGATGCCACGACATTGAACACGGTAAAGCTCACGGGAGCCACGGAAGCCACGAAGCGCACCACACGCTTCCCGTCGATCTCGGAGATCTGGGAGGGTACCTCCGACTCGTCGGCGGTATACACGCGGGCATACGCCGCGCCTGCGGGCAGGGGAGCGGACACCACGTCGGAGCGGGTCGTCGCCACGGGGTTATAGACCACCACGGGCTCACCCGCTACATCGGTAGAGAGCATCGAGGCGACGGCATCCACCGAGGCAGTCAGCTCCTCGGCCAAAATATTCTGCGCGATGACGTAATCATTATAACTGAAGCGGTAAGCGTCCAGAATAGACGTACCCGGGAGATCGTCGTGGAATTGATGCCAGAGGAACAGCTTCCAGGCATAGTCCAGTCGCTCCTTGGGATACTTCCCTGCCCCCAACCATTTGGCCACCGAAGCAGCACGCTCGGCGGAATCTGCCAACAGCTCGCACTTGCGGTTCCAGCGCTTACTGATGGCGTGGGAGGTGAGCGTGCCAAAGCCGTGAGGGATATGGAGGTTTCCGGTATACACGGGCAGGTTTGCGATCTCTTCGGCCGTCATATCCTTGAAGATCTGATCCGTGGAGCCTGCGATCACCTCAAAGTCCTTGTCCTCACCGTTCTGCGCCACGGCGTCGTTGAGATAGCGGGCCGACTCATCCGTAGCAGAGCCGCCGTAATCGCCCGTACCGAAGTACATCATGTGGGCGGAAACGCCGGCGTATTTTTCGTTATGCCCGATCTTCTCCAGATATTCTTTTCTGTCGTGAACGGGACGTTTTTCGGGGTCGTTCTCAAATTTCAAGGTGTAGTCGTTGCCGATAAAGGAACCCACCACGTAGTTCCCGTCAGGGCCGATCCATTTGCCCAGATCCATACGCACGGCGTCCTTGTCGGGCATGGGACGGGTCACGGTGCCGTCCTCGTGGATGATCGGCGTACCCACACCCCATTGAAGCTTTTGGGTGGAAAAGCCCGTCAGTCCCATATGGGCGGCGATGGAAGGCAGAGACCAGCGGAAGCCGAAGCAATCCGAAAGGAAAATATCGCTGCTCTTTTTGCCGAACTCCTTCTCAAAGAAGCCGTTTCCGAGGAGGATCTGTCTCATATAGGCCTCGGAGGAGGGGACATTGGTGTCCGACGCATCCCACTGGCTTCCCGAGACGTTCCAGCGGCCTTCTGCAATATGAGTCTTCAGCTCCTCATAGAGATCGGGGTAGTATTCCTTAGCCAGAGCGTAGCGGAAGGCGCCCTCAAAATTCATGCGGTAATGGGGATACTTTTTGAACAGTTCAAAATTCTGCACCAAGGTATTCTTAACGCAGTCGCGGATGGTATCCTGAATGGTCCAGTTCCACTGGGTGTCCAGATGGGCGTTGGCGACGGCGTAGAGTCTTTTCTTTTGGTTACTCATACTATTTTCCTTTCTTTCGGGCAAATTATTGGGCAAACAAGCCCTCGGGGACATGGGACATCCAAAGGGGATGGGCAGGAATTCCCAGCGCATGGAGGGTGATGGCGGGGAAATCCTTGACCTGCATGTACTGAAGCGTGGTATGGTTGACGGTCTTGCCCATGATGGCGGCGAATACCCACTTCTCCTCGTCGGTGTCGGTGCCGTGGCCGCGGTCGTAGCCGCCGTGGTCAGCGGTGATCATGAACAGGGTATCCTCGGCGATGCCCGCCTCCACGCAGGCGTTGTAGATGCGCTCGGCGTAAGCATCGCAGATATTGATCTGGTTCAGATGGTTCTCAGAGCCGTAGCCGTGGCAATGTCCCGCGCCGTCCACCGAATCGAACTGGATGAACAGGAAGGTGGGCTTTTCATTCCTGACGTACTCGCAGATGCGCTCGCAGAGAGACTCGTCGTCCCCCGTCTCCTTGGTGACGCCCATGCCGTTCTCAATGAGACCGTAGTTGATGGGATTCCAGTTGGAGAAGGAGCCCAACGTCGCGGAAGGCATGGCCTCGCGGATCATGCGGAAGACGGTGGGATGCTCGTCGGTAGCCAGAGGGGCTGTGGCCCGACTCATCTTATCGTTGTGCAGGCCGTGGATGCGGCAGGAAACGCCCGTGAGCATGGAGCCCCAGCACTGGGCAGAGTCAGAGGGGATGGCGGTCAGGCACATATCCGTGCCCGCGCCCTCCGCCATCACGCGACGGATCATGGGGGCGGTGGTGTGGCGGTAAAAGTTGCCCGCTCCGTCGATGCCGACGAGGATGACGTGCTTGTATTTGAACATGGTCGGTTCTCCTTTGAAATTCGGTTTGCGCGGATCTTGTCGATACGGCCTTTGAACGGGGATCTACCGGGCAGATCCCCATTCGAAGACAGGATCGATCCTTTGGAAAACAGTCCCTCTGTCGATAGGAAAAGGACACCTTATCCGTTGGCGGTTTTCCCGTACCATTATATACGAAATACCGTCAAATGTCAATCGTTTCGGCTGATCTTTCCGTGGCGTTGTCTGTTCTTTTTGCCTTTCCCTTCCCCGAGACACAGGGCGGAAGGAACGGCTCAACCAACAGGGGATGGCTTTGAAAAACACCCGTACCGCATGGAATATCCAAGGGTACGGGTGTGAGGGACAAGCGATGGTTGGATTCAGCGCGGGGCAGCGAAGGGCCGTCACGCGTCATCCCGAAGGAATTACTCGCGATTCTTCTTCAGGGCAACGAAGGCGGCGCCCAGAATAGCGATCACGCCAAAGCTCACAACAGAGCCGCAACCGCCCTTGGGCTCCTCGGTCGGCGCCCCCGTGGGAGCCTCGGTAGGAGCCTCGGTACGT
>JAZOOM010000218.1:0-7452 GCA_045655025.1 Eubacteriales bacterium
ACAAGACCCTCGTCACCCTCCTGCAGATGAAGGGCGGCCATGCCGTGGGTCTTTCGGGCATGGACGGCGGTATCATCGAGGCCAAGATCAAGGACGAGCGGCTGGGATACGTGGGCGAGATCACCAAGGTGCGCGCCAAACCCATCAATGACCTGCTGGAGAAGAACTACATTCCCGTCGTCTCCACCGTGGCCAGCGACCACGAGGGTAACGTCTACAACATCAACGGCGACACCGCCGCCGCCTACATCGCAGGAGCTCTGAACGCCGAGCGTCTCATCATGATGACCGACGTGGCGGGGATTCTGCGCGACAAGGACGATCCCTCCACCCTCATCCCCCACGTGACCGTGGCCGAGGCCAAGGCTCTCTACGACGAGGGCGTGATCTCGGGCGGTATGATCCCCAAGGTGGACTGCTGCATCGAGGCTATCTCCAAGGGCGTTAAGGACGTGACCATCATGGACGGCCGCGTGCCCCACGCCATCCTCATGGAGCTGCTCACCGACGAGGGCGCGGGCACCATGGTGATGGGAGAGTAAGACCCAACCGAGTAAGCGGGCGCACACATAGGTACGCCCCTACCAAGTGATTTTTGATCGGGTTACCATGAGAGTATAAACTCACGGTAGGGGCGCACCTGTGTGTGCGCCCGTAAAATCGTCGGGTTTTTGGTACCACGATCGTTACGGAGGCGTATAACATGAGCAACATCAAATCCACCGATAAACAGTACGTAGCGGGCACCTATGGCCGCTTCGATCTCGTCCTGACCCACGGTCAGGGCTCCACCGTCTACGACGAGGAGGGCAACAAGTACATCGACCTGGCCACGGGCATCGCCGTCAATACCTTCGGCTTTGCCGACGAGGGCTGGGTGGCCGCCGTCACGGATCAGCTGGGCAGACTCCAGCACACTTCCAACCTCTACTATCACGAGCCGGGCGCCCGCCTGGCCGAAAAGCTTTGCACCCGCACCGGGGCAAAGTCGGTGTTCTTCTCCAACTCGGGAGCCGAGGCCAACGAGTGCGCCATCAAGACCGCCCGTCTCTGGGCGGCCACCAACAAGGGGGCTGATTACTACCATATCATCACCGTGAAGAACAGCTTCCACGGCCGCACCATCACCACCCTGGCCGCCACGGGACAGGACACCTTCCATACCGACTTTACTCCTCTCACCGAGGGCTTCCTCTACGCCGAGGCCAACAATACCGCGTCGGTGGAGGAGCTTCTGAAGTCCCACAAGTGCGCCGCCGTCATGGCTGAGCCCGTGCAAGGCGAGGGCGGCGTCATGCCTCTGACCCAAGAGTTCATGGAGTCCCTCCGCGCTCTGTGCGATGAGTACAACGTCCTGCTCATCCTCGACGAGGTGCAGACGGGCAACGGCCGCAGCGGTCACCTCTACGCCTTCCAGAACTACGGCATAACCCCCGATGTCATGACCACGGCCAAGGGTCTGGGCGGAGGCCTCCCCATCGGCGCGACCCTGTTCTTTGAGAAGTCCCACGGCACCCTGAAGGCAGGCCAGCACGGCTCCACCTTTGGTGCCAACCCCATCTCCTGTGCCGCCGCCTGCCACGTTCTCGACCGTATCGACGACGCTCTGCTGGCCGACGTCAAGTCCAAGTCGGAGTATATCTTCACCACCCTTACGGGTAAGCCCGGCATTAAGTCGGTCAGCGGCCTGGGTCTCATGATCGGTATCGAGACCGAGGGCGACAGCTCCGCTATCCTCAAGGCATGCATGGCTCGGGGAATCCTGCCCATCAAGGCCAAGAGCAAGATCCGCCTCCTGCCCGCCCTGAACATCCCGTGGGATGACCTCAAGGCTGCGGTGGAGATCATCGCGGAGGAAGCCGCCAAGGCGGTTTGATCAGAAAATTGATCCGAATCATCAGGAAACCCACTACGGTATCCAATCGAGGATGCTGTAGTGGGTTTCTTGTAGTATGGTCTATGTTGATTTCCGAAAAAAAACAGTAACGGTCGTACCGATGCCGAAATCACTCTCGATAGATAGCTCAGCATCGCTGATGGCACAGATGTGCTTCACGATGGCAAGACCCAGACCGGTGCCGCCGATGCGCTTGGAATGGGATTTGTCCACGCGGTAGAATCGTTCGCAAAGGCGCGGCAGATGCTCCTTCTCAATACCGATGCCTGTGTCCTTGACTGTAAGGTATACGCCTTCGGTGGTTTCCTCGATGGAAACGGTGATCGAGCCGCCGTCCTTGTTGTACTTGATCGCGTTGGAAACGAGATTTTCGATCAGCTCGAAGATCATCGTTTGATCGGCGGTAAGGGATGCGGAGCCTTCGATGACTGCCGTAACGTTTCTGCTTTGTGCTTTTTCCGAAAGTCCGTCCAGCACCTCTTTGGCAAGATCCTGAAGCTTGATCTCGGTGAGAACCTTCTTGGGGGTGTCACCGCTTTCGATCTTGGAGAGCATCAGCATATCCGAAATCAGAGAACCAAGGCGGAGGCTTTCTTTGTAGATGCGACTGAGCTGTTTCTTGGAGGCCTCGTCCATACCTTCCTTGTTCATGAGAACCTCGGCAAAGCCCTGCATGACGGTGATGGGCGTCTTCAGCTCGTGAGAGGCGTTGGCAAAGAAATCGCTCTTTTGCTTCTGGATCAGCTTTTCCTGTGTGATGTCGGTGATGATAATAATTGCGGAAATCTCATCCGAGATGGCGTCATCGGTCACCTGACTGATCACCACGGAAAGGGTCATCTGGTTATAGGAGCAGGTAAAAGCGTGATTTTCGTGCAAATGGCTTGCGATATTCTCATATACCTCAAGATTCTCAATGAGGAATATCAGATCCTTTCCGATGTCACGGTGTGTGCCGCCAAACGTAGAAAATGCGCTCTTGTTGGCAAATACGGTTCTCTTCACGGAATCAAGCGCAATAATGCTTTGGGATACATTGTCAAGCACCGTGTTCAGCTTCACGCGCTCACCGTCGGCAACGCGAATATGGTTGTGAATATTGGCATTCAGCTCGTTGATCTGATTGAGGACGCCGAAAAGCTCAGGCTCGCTCATGTCGGTCTTGATGGGAACGTACTCTCCACTGTTCAAGCTCTTCAGGCTGTCACCGATCTCGGTTACCTTTGCGGATACGCTTCTTGAAAGAAGGCCAGAGAGCACGAAGAAAATAATCAGGGAAAGTGCAAGCAGAACAATCAATAGCGGAATTAACGATGTAATATACGATGTAATCTCGCTGCTTCTTACAGCAAGACGGAGAATGACCTCGCTACCGTCAGATAGAGTAGTCTTAACCGCATAGTAGGTCATATCGCATTTGAAGGTTTCGGAATATCTTTCAACGGTCGTTGGATTTCCGGCGATGGCATTCATAATCTCTTCGCGGTCGGCGTGATTGCCAAGCTCTGCTTTGGCGTCGCTCTCGTAAAGCGTATTGCCGTCAAGACTGAAAATCGTAATTCTGAGCTCGGGATTATCCGAATAGGCATTAAATACATCAAAATCGCTTCGCTCGTTCAACAAGGTTGCCGCAAGCTCGGTTTCTTCCTTCAGGCGTTCATTCACCACGTTCTTGGTGTTCAAATTCACGGCAACAATACCCGAAGCGAACATCAGAAGCACAGAAACGAGAGTTACGGCAAAGAAACGGTAAAATATCTTCTTTTTCATTTTGCATCAAAACGATAACCGATACCGCGCACGGTAACGATCACGTCGCCCCCTCCGAATGCCGTTATTTTGTCGCGGAGCTGGGAGATATGTATATCGAGCGTTCTCGTTTCGCCCATAAACGTTTCTCCCCAAACCTCTCGGAACAGCTCCTCACGCTCGATGGTAACCCCTGCGCGTGTGATCAGCATTTTGAGCAGCTTGAACTCCTTGAGGGTAAGTCCCAAGTCGTTGCCTTCGTAAAAGATCTTATAAACGTTATTATCAATGACAAATCCCTTTTGATTTGTAACGTAAAGGTTGGCACGACGTATGTTGGTCTTGACACGGGCGATCAGCTCAAGGATCGAGAAGGGCTTGGTCATATAGTCATCAGCGCCCTTGTTCAGTCCCTTGACCGCACTGATCTCATCGGATTTTGCACTTACGATAATAACGGGGATTTTTTCATCCATTTCTCTGATTTTTGTGAGAATGGTGTATCCGTCCATATCGGGAAGCATGATGTCAAGAATAATAAGGCTGGGACGAGAATTTTTAAAGCACGCAAACAAATCTTTGCCGTTTTCAAACATTTTGGTAAGGAATACGCCATCAAATGCACTTTCGTAAAGTTCTCTTATGCCTTCGTCGTCTTCGACAATATAAATGATTTCGTCCATGAGCACAATATCTCCTGTTCTTTGATGTGAAAAAGCCTATGATTATGGTCTGTTCGGTGACTTTACTATTATAGCATAATTCTTTTGTAAAATCAATGTATTGCTATGTAAGGTTTATGTAAAGTCTATTGACGGGGGTATTGGAGGATGGTATAATGTCACTCGGCAAGAAAAGCACTGCGTATTTCGCGGCTTTACATACAAATAACAAGGAGAAAATCTATGTTCGACATTTTCGACGCGCTCGCCCTGATCGGAGGACTTTGTCTGTTCCTGTTCGGTATGAATATCATGGGCGACGGACTGGAAAGACGTGCCGGCAATAGCCTCAAAGCACTTCTTGGCAAGCTGACAGACAACAAATTCAAGGGCTTCTTGACAGGTCTTGGCGTAACCGCCGTCATTCAAAGCTCATCCGCCACAACCGTTATGGTCGTTGGCTTCGTTAACTCAAAGGTCATGACCTTGAAGCAGTCCATCGGTGTTATCATGGGAGCTAACATTGGTACTACCGTTACCGCTTGGCTGCTCAGCCTTGGCGGTATCTCAAGCGATAACATAATAATGAAGCTTCTCAAGCCGATGTCCTTCACGCCTATCCTTGCGCTGATCGGTATCGCGTTTACTATGTTCTCAAAGTCCTCAAAGAAAAAGGACGTGGGAACCATCCTTCTCGGATTTGCAACGCTTATGTTCGGTATGGATGCTATGAGCGATGCTGTTAAGGGACTGGCAAACGTTCCCGAATTCCAAAATCTGTTCCTTGCGTTTGCCAATCCGATTCTCGGTGTTCTCGTAGGTGCGCTTGTTACGGCAATCATTCAGTCCTCGTCCGCATCGGTTGGTATTCTTCAGGCACTCAGCGTTACCGGTGCAGTTTCTTACACTGCGGCCATCCCGATCATCATGGGTCAGAATATCGGTACTTGTGTTACCGCAATGCTTTCGTCCTTCGGTGCAAATAAAAATGCAAAGCGCGCATCCATCGTACACCTTATGTTCAACGTAGTCGGTACGGTAATTTGGCTGACTGTGTTCTGCATGATTTCAATGATCTTTAAGCCGCTGATACTGAACGAGTCGGCTTCTTATCTTGGAATTGCCGTTTGCCACTCTGTCTTCAACGTGCTTTGTACGATTGTTCTCCTCCCTGCATCCTCACTTCTCGAAAAGCTTGCGTACAAGCTTGTTCCCGAAGGAAAAGTACCCGAGAAGGTTGTAGAGCTGGACGAGCGTCTGCTGGCAACGCCTCCCATTGCAGTTGAGCAGAGCAGCCACTTGGCATCCAAAATGGCTGTGGAGGCCATCGAGTGCTTCCGTCTCAGCATACGGTCTATCACGGAGTATACCCCGGAGATCGCGGAGAAAATCAGAAAAATTGAAGACGATACCGACCACTACGAGGACGTGTTGGGTACGTACCTGACCAAGCTCAGCAAGAGTCAAGTGTCCGAGGAGGATAGCGCCATGGTGACGAGGCTCCTGAAGGCCATCGGTGACTTTGAGCGAATTTCCGACCATGCCGTAAATGTGTTGGAGTCTGTGGAGGAGCTTCGCGAGAAGGGAATCGAATTCCTTCCTGCCGCCCAAAGGGAGCTGGAGATGCTCTGTGCCGCCACCGACGAGATCCTGGTTCTCACCGAGGCTGCCTTTGTCAAAAACGATCTTTCCCTTGCCTATGAGGTCGAGCCCTTGGAGGACGTCATTGACGGCTTGAAGGATCTTCTCCGTCATAACCACATCGTTCGCCTTAAGGACGGCCACAGCACTGTTGAAACGGGATTTATCTGGTCTGATCTTTTGACCAATCTCGAGCGCGTGAGCGACCACTGCTCCAATGTGGCGGTAGGTATCATTGAGGTCAGCGAGCATACCATGAACGCCCATGAGGTCATCAAGACTCTCAAGAAGGGGAACGCACGCTACAGCGATAAGTACATGGAATATGCCAAACGATACTCCGTCGATAAGCTGGTATAAGAACGAAAAATGTCCGTGCGATTCAGCGTCGCACGGACATTTTGATTTTGAAAACAGAAGTTGCTTTTGGTTGTGAATGGAAGCGGACGAGGATGTGCCGGCTTATACCCCCAGGAACTCCTTCACGTTTCCGTAGCAAACGTCATACATGAGCTTTTGGGCGTGCTCCATGGCGTACTCGCCCTGCTCCACCCACTCACCGACCACGTCGGAAAGAATCCGGCGGAAGAAATCAAAGCGGGCGTAGCTGGCAAAGGAGCGGGAGTCGGTGAGCATACCCAGATTGGTGCCCAGAGCGGCGTACTCGGCGGTGAGCTTCAGCTGACGGCGGATGCCCTCCACCGTGTCGTTGAACCACCAGGCCGCGCCTACGCGGACGTTAGGGAAGGCTCCCGACAGGGTGCAGAGAGCGGGCACGCAAGCGGGATTGAGGGTGTACAGCACCGTCTTGGGGAGCTTGCCGTTCTTATTCAAGGCATCAAGGAAGCCCACCAACGCGTCGGTGTCCACCCCTCCGCGCATGATGTCAAAGCCCGCGTCGCGGCCCACTTGCCCGAACATGGCGGTGTTGACGTTGCGGAAGGTGGCGAAGTGGAGCTGCATGACCATGCCCCGCTCGGCGTACAGCCCCGCAAGGAAGTGCAGGAGGTGGGAGGTCAATATCCACTTGCCGTCTGCGGGCAGCGTATTCCGACGGGCGTAGGTGTCGCTTGCGGCGGCATCTCCGCAATCGGCGGCGGGCAGCCAGTCCATGCCGTGGTCGGTGATGCGGCAGCCGTGAGCCACGAAGTAGTCCAGTCGTGCGGTCAGGGCGGCCTTCAGACCGTCCAGCGTACTCGTGTCGATGCCGGTAACGGTAGCCAGCTCGGAGAGCGCGGTCTCATCCAGACCGATGATGCGGTCGGGGCGGAAGGTGGGGGCAACCACCGTGTTGCCGTAGGTGCCGTGCGCCGACAGATCCGATACGGGATCGTCGGTGGTGGCGATGTACTCCACCTTGAACTGACCCAGAAGATCGCTGACCTTGATGCCCGCCAGCTTGGCGTTGGCGGTCTCACGGATGCCCGCGGCGGTATCCGCCCCCAGAGGCTCGTGAATATCGAAGATCAGACCCAACTCCATCTGCGTCCAGTAGTACAGAGG
>JAZOOM010000219.1:0-1856 GCA_045655025.1 Eubacteriales bacterium
GAGTCCCACCACCGGCACCAAAATAATGGGAATATGCTTTTGCATACTCCCATTATTTTGGTGTTGGTTGATGGGTGAGAAATCACTTCAAGCTGCCAGCAACTTTCTCACTTCTGATCTGTTGGTGCAGCTTGATGCCGAGCTTGCTCGGCGGGGTTCAGAGTCCCACCACCGGCATGCTCACTCACATGGATCCGCGGCACCAGATCCCGAAATGATCCCTCCCCCTTGACTCCCCGCCGATTTTGTGATATACTGAAGCCATCAACACCCCAAGGAGGTCACCATGCTCACCACCCACACCCTCCAAGCCGACCTCTGCGTCATCGGCGGCGGTATGGCCGGGATCTGCGCCGCCATCGCCGCAGCCAGAAACGGCTCCAAGGTCGTCCTCATGCATGAACGCCCCGTTTTGGGCGGTAACGCATCCTCCGAGATCCGCATGTGGATCTGCGGCGCACACGGCGAGAACAACCGCGAAACGGGCATCACGGAGGAGATCGCCTTGGAAAACCTCCGCCGTAACCCTACCAAAAACTTCCATATCTGGGATACGGTGCTCTACGACTTCATCCTGCGGGAGAAGAATATCACCCTCCTCCTCAACTGTACATGCATGGATGCAGAAACCGAAGAGGGAGACTTCCCCCACGGCCGCACCCGCCGCATCCAATCCGTAACGGGCTACCAGATGACCACCCAGCGCTTCCTGCGGGTGGAGGCCGCCTACTACGCCGACTGCTCGGGCGACAGCATCCTCGCCCCCCTCACGGGCGCAGAGTACCGCCAAGGCCGCGAGGGCAAGGATGACTACGGCGAGCCCACCTACGTGGAAACCCCCGACGACCTCCACATGGGCATGTCTTGCCTCATCCAAGGGCGGGAGACCGACCGCCCCGTAGCCTTCACCCCGCCGCCCTTCGCCCTCCACCTCACCGACGAGGATTTCAAGCACCGTACCCCCAATTTGAACAGCAGCTACGAGAATTTCTGGTATCTGGAGCTGGGCGGCAACCGCGATGCCATTGGAGATACCGAGGAGGTGGCCAAGGATCTCCGCGCTCTGGCCATGGGCACGTGGGACTACGTCAAGAATTCCGGGCGGTATAACGCCGACAACTGGGAGTTGGAGTTCCTCGGCTTCCTGCCGGGCAAGCGGGAATCCCGCCGCATGACGGGCGAGTACACCGTCACCGCCAACGACCTCTTTGAGAATGCTGACTTTCCCGACACCGTAGCCTTTGGCGGCTGGCCCATCGACGACCACTATCCCGACGGCTTCTACCATAAGGGCCACCCCAACACCAACATCCTGCCTCCCCGCCCCTATCCCGTCCCCTACCGCGCCTTGTACTCCAAAAACGTGGATAACCTTTTCTTCGCGGGACGGAACATCAGCATGACCCACATGGCCATGTCCAGCATGCGGGTCATGGCCACCTGCGCCCTCATGGGACAGGCCGTGGGCACTGCCGCCGCTCTGGCCGCCCGCCATGGCCTGCCCCCCCACGGCGTGTACCTCCACCGCTTGCATGATCTGCAAACCGCCCTCATGGAAGCAGATTGCTTCCTCCCCGCCCTGGCTCGCCCTGTGGGTGAGCTTTGTCGCCGTACTGTCCTTGTGGATTCCCGCGGCGTACCCATTCCCGAGGGCGACACCCTCAAAAACGGACAGGATCGCCCCAACGTCCACTACGACACCACTGCCTGCGGCCTCAACCTCCAAAACGGTCACCCCGTGGAGTACCGCTTCCCTGCCCCCTCGGCCGTGGAGTCGGTTCACGTCACCTTCGACAGCGACCTCAATCGGGAAACCCTCCCCGGAGACCAATGCGAGCGGGAGCACGCCACCCGCG
>JAZOOM010000220.1:0-3461 GCA_045655025.1 Eubacteriales bacterium
CTGATCGTGGGTGACGTAAATAAAGGTGGTACCGGTGGCACGCTGGATCTTCTTCAATTCGGTCTGCATGTCCTTGCGGAGCTTGAGGTCGAGAGCACCCAGCGGCTCGTCCAGGAGCAGAACACGGGGATGGTTGATGAGGGCGCGGGCAATGGCCACACGCTGCTGCTGACCGCCCGACAGGGTGGTGACGCGGCGGCGCTCAAAGCCCTTGAGGTTGACCATGGCCAGCATTTCCTGTACCTTGGTACGGATCTCCTCCTCGGGAGTTTTCTTGAGGCGCAGACCGAAGGCCACGTTCTCATACACGTTCAAGTGAGGGAACAGCGCATATTTCTGAAACACGGTGTTGACGAGACGGCGGTAGGGTGGGACGTGACTGATCTCTTTCCCATCGAAAAACACCTCTCCGCTATCAGCCGTTTCAAAACCGCCGATGATTCGAAGGGTGGTGGTCTTTCCGCACCCGGAGGGTCCAAGCAGGGTTACAAACTCTTTGTCATGGATATCCAGGCTGATATTGTCGAGAACGGTTTCGCCGTCAAATGCCTTGGATACCCCACGCAATGAAATAAGGGTTTCTTTTTCCATGTCGCATAAAATCTCCTTTAGAGGGTTCTTACTCTTTGCGCGTTGCCCGTCATACGGAAGGCCGATCGGCGTGTCTGCAAGCACCCGCGGGGGTGTGGGTAAGCGCCTATCCTTGCTCGTATGCATACTGTCCGCAAATTCAGTACTATTATAGCAGAAAACCGAAAAAAATGCAATATCTTTTGAAGGATTGCTCGTAATTTTTTTGAAATTTCGTTGTTCAAACAAATTTTGTGGGGAGTTTTCGCTGTTTTGGGCGAAAAATATGGGATTTTGTCTTGATAGAAGGATTTTCCTCCCGTTTCCTCTGCTTTTGCGTGAGGGATAACGCAGGGAAAGACATGACGGCCGATTCCGATGATCGGAGGGACTTTTCTGAAAAAAAAGAAAAAGCTCTTGCAAAATCCCACGAAATATGCTATAATGCATGTAATATTCATATGAAAAAGGAGATTTTCTCTATGCATATCACCATTACGGGTAAGCTGGGAAGCGGCAAGCCCACCGTGGCCAAGAAGCTGGTGGAGCTGTACGGCTTCGAGATCTTTTCTACGGGTGCCATCCTGCGCGCCGCCGCCGCCGAGCGCGGCATGGAGCTCTTGGATCTGAACAAGGAGCTGAACTCTAAGCTGGACTCCGACCGCAGTATGGACGACCTCATCGACAATACCACCATCCGCGTGGCCGCTGAGCGCAAGGATGATAATCTGATCTTCGACTCCCGCATGGCCTGGCACTTCGTTCCCGGCGCCTTCAAGGTGTTCGTGACCGTAGATCCCCGCGTGGCCGCCGAGCGCGTCATGAAGGATCCTCGTCCCGGTGAGCCCGCCGAGGACGTGGACGAGCTGTGCGCCGAGCTGGTGGAGCGCAGCAAGGTGGAGCAGGCACGTTTCCAGTACCTGTACGGCGTAGACTACTACGACTACAAGAATTTCGACCTGGTGGTGGATTCCTCCCATCGCACCCCCGATGAGGTGACGGCTATCGTATGGGAGTACTGCAATCTGTACATGAAGGATCCCGCAGGCTACAAGCATACCGAGATGCTCTGATAATCATAAAACACCCACGGTGCCGAACCCGTGGGTGTTTTATTGTTTGGTAGATCATCAATCCTTATTTTGCATGGCCTTGCAGATGAGCTCCACGCAAAGCTCCTCTCCCAGCACGCCGCTGTCCAGAGCAAGGTTATAGTTGGCGGCCACACCCCACTCCCGATCGGTGTGGAAGCGGTAGTAGTTCCGTCTGCGGTTGTCCTTGTCCTTGATACGCTGGGAAATGGTCTTATCGGTGGTACCGTACTTTTCCAGAATGCGCTTGGCGCGGTGCTCGTTGTCGGCGTGGATGAAGACGTGAAGGCAGTCCTCACGATCCTTCAGAATATAGTCGGCACAACGGCCCACGATGATGCAGGGCTCCTTGTCGGCCAGATCACGGATCACTTTGGTCTGTGCTTCGTAGAGCTTCTGGTAGACCGAGGGATACCCGTAAGTGCCCGCCGTGCTCATGGCAAGCTGGTACAGGAAGCTGCTGGAGTGGGAGGCGTACTCCTCGTTCTCACGGATGAACTCCTCCGAAAGTCCGCTCTGCTTGGCTACCTCGGTGATGAGCTGATTGTCGTAAAAGGCAATACCCATACGCTCGGCGGCCGCCTTGGCGATGGAGTGTCCGCCGCTACCGAACTGACGGCTGATGGTGATGATGCGCTTTTTCATGGTCTGTAAGCCTCCTTTGGGGAATATGGCACGTGAAATACGGCTTTTTCTTCCCTTATTATACCATAGAATCGGGAAAATTGCAAGAGTGCTTGCGCATTTTCGGCGTTTTGCCGAGGAGTGGGGAGATTCCTGTCAATCCGCGAACAGGGGGGTGGACAGGTAACGATCTCCCGTGTCGGGAAGGAGAACCACCACGGTCTTTCCCTCATTTTCGGGACGGGAAGCCACCTCTACGGCCGCGTGGAGAGCCGCACCCGAGGAAATGCCCGCGAGAATACCCTCCCGACGAGCCAAAAGCCGCCCGGCGGCGTATGCCTCGGCCTCGGTGACGGTCACCACCTCGTCCATGACGTCCACGTCCAGCACTTCGGGAATAAATCCGGCACCGATGCCCTGCAGACCGTGCGCGCCCGCCTTGCCCCCCGACAGAACGGAAGACCCCGCAGGCTCCATGCCGATCACCTTGACACCGGGATTGCGGGACTTGAGATACCGCCCCGTACCTGTGATGGTCCCCCCCGTGCCCACGCCGCAGACGAACATATCCACCTGCCCGTCGGTGTCCTCCCAGATCTCGGGTCCTGTGGTAGCCTCGTGGGCGGCGGGGTTGGCGGGATTGATGAACTGCCCCGCCACGATGGCGCCCGGAATAGAAGCGGCCAGCTCGTCGGCCTTGGCGATGGCGGCGGCCATACCCCCCGCGCCGTCGGTGAGCACCAGCTCGGCGCCGTAGGCCTTCATGAGCATCTGCCGCTCCACCGACATGGTATCGGGCATGACAATGATAGCCTTGTACCCTCTGGCGGCGGCCACGGCGCAAAGACCAATGCCCGTGTTACCCGAGGTAGGCTCGATGATGACCGATCCGGGCTTCAGCTTACCCTCGGCCTCAGCGGTCTCGATCATGGAAAGGGCTACCCTGTCCTTCACAGACCCCGCAGGGTTGAAGGATTCCACCTTGGCGATGAGGCGGGCAGTGAGGGCGTATTCTTTTTCAATATTGGTCAGCTCCAGAAGGGGGGTGTGACCGATGAGCTGGTCGACAGAGGTGTAGATGTGGGACATAGCTGGCTCCTTTCGTTGTAAATGCAAAATACAAAATGTAAAATCGGGATGTGAGGGGATTTCAAATTTGGGTTTATCGGCCAGGGC
>JAZOOM010000221.1:0-1969 GCA_045655025.1 Eubacteriales bacterium
GGTATCCACGTCGGTGCCGCCCACGTTGACGCGGATGGCGTTGAGACCCGACTTCTCGAACACCAGCGCGCGGGCGGTGTCGCCCTCGGCCAGAGTCAGTGTCTTCTCCTCGCAAAGCTCGCCCGAGAAGAACAGGAAGCCCTGACGCTCGATGTTCTTCAGAGTGACCTCGGTAGCGGGGGCGGTGATGACGAAGGAGCCGTCGAAGAAGGAGGCCTTGTTGGGGATCTCCTCAAAGGTACCTACACCCTTCACGCCAAAGTCGCCCACCAGATACATGGCCTCGATCTCCATGTCGTAGGTCAGCTTGTTCTTCTCGCTCTCGAAGAGCTTGCCCTTCTCCATGTTCTCGTAGACCACGTCGGACTGGGTGAACAGGACGTGGGTCTCGATGACGTTCTCACCCTCGTGGAACAGGCCGGAGATATCCAGCTTGCGGAAGGAGTGATCGCAGAAGAAGCCGCAATCGGTCTTGGTGTCCACAGCCTTGCCGTTGACGGTGATCTCGAAGATCTCGGGGGTCTCGCAGGCGAGGTACAGGGTCTCGGGGACGTACTCGGCATTGACCTTGAAGGCGCAACGGATGTCCACGGGACGCTTCAGCTCCAAAGCACGGGAGCCCACGTTGAGGATGTAACCGTTCTCCTCCTCCAGCTTACCGTCGAACCAGTAGTCGCAGGTGTCCAAAGTCAGAGCGTTCTCGGTGGCGGAGGTTACCTTCCATGCGCCGCTCAGGTCGATGGCAGGGATCTCGGCCTTGGCGACAGGCTCAGAGGCGGGAGTGCCATCATCGATGATGACAAGGCTACCCCACTTGGGGAAGGTGTGAGTGCCGTCGAAGGGCAGCAGGTCACCCGTGGCGGGATCCATGATCTTGCCGCCGCAGGTGAAGGCAGCGGCCTGCTCGGCGTCGGTGGAGTTGACGAAGTAGCGCATGGTGAAGCCCTCTTCGGGGAACTCACGGAAGATGTAGGTGACGTTGGGATTGTCGATGATGGGATCGGCCTCGATCTCATCCGCAGTGACGATCACGCCGCCGTTTGCCTTGTACTCCTCCAGCAGCTTGTTGGTGTTAGGCAGGAAGGCAATGTGAGGAGGAATGACGATCTTGTTGTAGCGCATCTCGCCGATGACCAGCTCGGTGCCCTCCACGCGGCCGTGACGCTCCATGAGGATCTCGTCGCCCAGGTGGTAGAGAACGTGCTTGGCATCCAGCGCGGACATGACGTTCAGAAGCTCCTGATTGTAGTAGTTCAGGTTCTCGTTGGCCTTATCATCGTAGCAGATCCATGCGGAGGTCTGGGTGTGCATGACAAGGGTGTTGACCTTGATTTGACCCTCGGCCAGAAGCATACCGATGCGGCTCATGGCATCGTTGAAGACCTTGTAATCCGCCCACCAAGGCTGCTGGCAGTACATAGCCGGAGGATAGTCGCGCTTACGGATACCGCGGAGAGAGTAGCCCTCCAGATGCTGGCACATGAGGTTGACGCCACGCACCATCATCCACTCGTAGTTGCGCTTCAGCTCATCGTGGCCTACGTTGTGGCCGCAGAGGGCGAAGGTCTCGGACAGCACCTGCTTCTTGCCGGTCTGTGCGGCGGCGGAGCAGAGCTGAGCCATGGTGAGGCAGTGGAAGATGGGACGGCAGAGCCAGTCCATACCGGGAATGGTGAGGTACTCGTAGTGAGGCATGCACGCGCCGTTGGAGGTGAGCTGGGCGTGGAAGGACTCCTCCAGCACCATGTGACCCGTGAAGCCCAGATCGTGGGCTACGCACCAGTCGTAGATCTGCTTCATGAAGTTCTTGGAGAAGAGTTCCGTGACCAGCTTCCAGAAGCGCATACGGGTGGTCTGGTAGTCGCCGCGGGCCACGAACAGCTCGATCAGATGATCGTAGATGGGCTCGCCGTAGGCCTTTTCATACTCGGCGGGGAGGATGAAGCTCCACGGAATACCGTTACGGGAG
>JAZOOM010000222.1:0-2697 GCA_045655025.1 Eubacteriales bacterium
TCCCCGACACCACCGCCTCCGTGACCGAGGCACCTACGGAAGAACCCACCGAGCCTCCCACGGAGGAGAGCGCCGATGGCGCAACCGAGACCCCCACCGAAGAGACCACCGAAGCTCCTACCGAGGAGAGCTCCGAGGAGCAGACTACCGACTACTTCGAAGCCAATCGCATCGAGATCGTCACGCCCGATCCCACCAAGTTCGCGGATCTGACCCTCACCGACGAGGGATATGATATCTACCAGCTCCCCGGCAACGGCAACGGCGGCTGGCGGTACGGCCCCTCTTACATCTACTACGGCGACGGCCGCGTGGATGCCTACTTTGCATCCGGCGGTGACAGCGGCGAGTGGGATCGCATCACCCACAGAAGCTCCACCGACGACGGCAAGACCTGGGGCCCCGAGAAGATCGTGGTCTACCCCACTCCCGGCAGCATGGACGGATACTCCTGCTGTGACCCCGACGTGGTCTACTTCGACGGCTACTACTACCTGGGCTACACCTCCACCCTCAATGACGGCGGCTACTGTAACAACGTCTTCGTTGCCCGTTCGGAGAACCCCGACGGCCCCTTTGAGAAGTGGAACGGCTCGGGCTGGGGCGGCGCGCCTATGCCCATCTTCTACTTCGAGCAGTCCTACGGCTACTGGGGCATCGGTGAGCCCAGCATGATCGAGCTCAACGGCACCCTGTACATCTACTACACCTACGCCACCCCCATGAAGTCCTACATCATGCTGGCCACCGCCGATGCCACGAGTGAGAATTGGCCCGCCACCCTCCAGCACCACGGCGCGGTCATGGAGAAGAAGAGCGACTCGGTCTGCGTCAAGTTTGTGGAGGACTGGGGCAAGTTCATTACGATCACCCGCGAGGACGTGCTGGGCAACGGCACCTGCATCGTGGTCTACGAATCTGCCGACGGTAAGAGCTTTACGCTGGTGGACGCCGTCCGGGAGAACACCTGCCCCGGTATGTTCTCCATGGGTCTGTCCTCCCGCAAAAACGGCCACATCCGCCTCTCCGAGGATGCCGACCGCCTGCGCCTCGCCTACGCCTACGGTGAGTCGGGCTGGGCGGCGTGGAACACCCGTATGCACGCCGTGACCCTTACTCTGTCCGACGGCAACGATTTGGATACCGAGAGCAAAAAGCCCGCCCTGAACGTGGGCATCACCCGTGAGGAGGAGCCCTTCGGCTGGGAGGAGTGGACCATGATCCGCACCCAGAAGGATCTCTTTGTCCTGGCTGTCGGAGATCGGGTGAGCATGAACTTCTTCATGCGCGACCGTTACGTCAACGGTAAGGATATCTCCATGCGGGATCCCGATATCACCGCCACCGACTATGACGAGTCTGTGGTCTCCTTCAAGAACGGCCGTATGGTGGCTGAGGGGGCGGGAGAAACCTTCGTCACCATCTGCTACAAGGGGCTTGCCCACGTCTTCCGCGTGGTTGTACTTGCCACTGAGGCCGAAAGGGATGCACTCCTTGCCGAGACCAAGGTGGAGCTTCCTGTTTCGGAGTTTACGATCTATCTGGGCGAGCGGAGCATCTACCGTCCTCAGATCCGCGTCCGCATCACCAAGGGCGACGGCACCGTGAGCGAGCTGTACGTCAACGACGGACCCAATGAATTGACCTTCACGGGCTACGATGAGAGCATCATCGCCGTCAGCGATAAGGGCGTTGTCACCGCCAGAGCCGCGGGCACCACCGAGGTGACGGTGAAGTACGGCACCCACACCATGAAGGTGAAGGTCAAGGTCTCGTCCGATCCCGCCGATTCCTTCTTCGGCATGGGCGACATGGAGGAGATGAACTACGTCTCCCTGGACTTCTCCAAGGAAATCGACCGCACCGTCCTGTCCCACTTCAACAGCTGTGAGATGACGGCCGCCGAGGAGGGCATGCGGGTCACGGTCAAGTCCACCAAGACCGAGGCGGGAGCCACCGACCCCAGCTTCAAGGTCGTCTATCAGGGCGCGCTGGATCCCATCATGACCGAGGATTATACCGCTGTGGAGATCGTCTACCGTGTGCCTCTTGAGAACAGCGCCCACACCACCAAGATGGAGATCTTCATCGGCGCGGGCTCCATCATGGATGCCCACGGCGGCTACTCCACCCAGGCCGAGCTGATCTGCGACGGCGAATTCCACACCCTCACCATTCCCGTGTCCCATCTGGACTACTGGAAGGGTCAGCTCAACGTCATCCGCTTTGACTTCTTCACGGCGGCTCTGTCGGGGGATGCTATGGATATCCGTTCCATCTCGCTTGTGAAATAATATGATCCAATCATGGCGAAAAGCCCCACCGACGTCGGTGGGGCTTTTCGCGATCAGAAATTACTTGTTCTTTTTCTTGAAGATGAGTTTCTTTTGCACAAGGTAGTTTCCGCAGAACACGCAGATCTCGGTGAGCAGCTTGCAGATCGACACGGGCATGCCGGGAATCAGCCGCCAGAGGTAGAGCACACCGCTGTTCACTGCCAGCACAAGGAGTGCCAAAAGCAGGTATTCCCCTGCGGTTCTGAGGGTGGGCCTTCGGCCGAAGACGTAGCGGCAGTTGAGGTAGTAGTTGAAGCAACCGCTGATGACGCGGGCGGCGATATTGGCCGCCAGAACGTCGTAGATGTCCGCCCAGGGGAGCGCGGCTGCGGATGCCAGCCATACGAAAAGATTGAACAGC
>JAZOOM010000223.1:0-9399 GCA_045655025.1 Eubacteriales bacterium
AAATGAATATCTGATAATGCTTTTTAAAGTTCTTTGGAATCCAAAACCTTTCGCAAACTTCGCCGAAGGCGAATTTGCCCCGAGCATCGCGAGGATGCTTTCAAGAAAGGTTTTGGCCGCCGGAGGCCGTGCCCCCAACTCACCGATAAACCCAAATTTGAAATACCCTCTCATAAGGAGAAAATGTATGATCGACCTTCTCGAACTTCACAAATATTTCATTCTCAAGCACCTCAAGCCCGGCGACGTGGCGGTGGACTTCACCATGGGCAACGGCCATGATACCGAATTTCTTTCCAAGACTGTGGGCCCCGAGGGCTTTGTCTACGCCTTCGACATTCAGGAGCAGGCTCTCGCCTCCACCCAGGAGCATCTGGTGAAGGTCGGTTGCCCCGACAACTACCAGCTCATTCTGGATTCCCATTCCAACGTCAAGAAGTACGTGGACGTGCCCTTCAAGGCGGGTATGTTCAACCTCGGCTGGCTTCCCGGTGGTGACAAATCCATTACCACCCTCCGCGAGACCACTCTGCCCGCCATCCGCGATGCCATCAGCCTCATGGACAAGGATGCCATCCTCAACATTGCCGTTTATCCCGGCCACAAGGAGGGGGACGCCGAGGGGCAGATGATCCTCGATTACCTCGCGGGCATCAGCCGCCACCGCGTTTGCGCTACGCTGGTGAAGATCGTCAATTCCCCCACGTCTCCCTTCTTCATCGTGGTGGAGACCAAGCCTTAACGCGGGTTGAGACAATGAGTGGTACGAATCGTATGAACAAGAAACGTGTAAGAGCCGCCGTGGCGGCTATGGGAATGGCTTTGCTTCTGTCCTCCTGCGGGGGCGGGCTGCCGGACTATGATTATCAGATCGATATGGATAAGTATGAGGATAGCATTACCGTGACCGACAAAAGCTATTTGGTGCTGGTCAATAAGCAGAATCCCTGCGGTGAGGGGTACGCGCCCGAGAAGCTGACCGTTATGGCAGCGGATCTGACTCTCTACGGCAAGGAGGTCAAGCTGGAGAACAAGGCCGCGCTGGCCGCGGAGGCTCTGGTGAAGGAGCTTCACGCCCGTGGTTATACCGACATCGTGATCACCAGCGGCTATCGGGATTACGCTTACCAGCAGATCCTGTTCAACACCTACCTGGGTAACGAGATGGCCAAGCACCCCGACTGGACGCAAGCGCAATGCGAGGCCGAGGTGCTGACCTATTCGGCCATGCCCGGGGAGAGTGAGCACCAGACGGGTCTTTGCGTGGATCTCATCTCCGTGGAGTATCCCTCCTTGGACGAGACCTTCGCGGAGAATCCCGCCTACGCTTGGCTGGTGGAGAATGCCCACCAATTCGGCTTCATTCTCCGTTACCCTAAGGGCAAGGAGGGGATGACGGGGTACTCCTACGAGCCCTGGCACTACCGCTTCGTGGGTGTGCAGGCCGCTTCTGAAATGCACGAAAAAGGATTGACGTTGGAGGAGTATTTGAACTGACCGCCTTCGTCACTCCCCTCGCTGACCGCCCCGCGTCTCTCGCCGCTCCCGTATCATCTCCCCGCGAATGTCTCGCTCCAGGGAGACGGACAGATTGGAGAACAGGCGGGATGCCGGCATATCTCCCGCAAGGGCGATATCCGTCAGGTTATGAAAAAGGGCCGGTTTTTCGGCAATTCCCAGGGGATCAGGATAGATCCACAGGGGATCGGGATAAATTCCCTGGGGATCGGGATAGATCTCCTGTGGATCGGGCTCGGGAGGCATGTTCGTCTTAGACATGAAAATCTCCTTTCGGGGGAGTCTTCTCCCCCTTTTTCAGTATGCCCGTCGGCAGGGCTGTTTCCCCACGGAAAATCCTTCCGCGGATTCTGACCGCGAAGCCCCGCGTCATTTTTCATTGGATTCTGCCGTGATGGTCAAAAAACCATCACATTCGGCAGTATAATGATTCTTATGGTGTACGGAGGGCATGGCATGCTTCCGCGCGCTTTGAAGAAGCTACGACGGAGGAATTGATCTTTCATGAAAAAATACGATCCCCAAAAGGGAACGGACAGGGAGCGGGATAGCACTCTTCCCCCTCCGACAGAGCGCCGTTTTGAGGGGGGAGATCCGGATGGAGTCGGGTATACCAATCCCGACGGAAGCCACGGATACGTGTACAACGCCGGAGACACCCACTCAAGCGGTTTCAACTACAAAAACGCATTCATCACGGTACTGGTCATGCTGGTCAGTCTGTTGGTCGTGCTGGGCTGCTTGCTCGGCGCGTGGCTGACGCTTCCCGATCTGAAGCCGGATCTCGGCGAGGAAGGGCAAGGCTCTGACAGGGAGGACGGTACCTCCGATGGCATTCACATCTCCGACGAGACCATCGATCAGAGCGGCGGCAGTATTCATCCCTCTGTCCCGGGCGGCAACGACGATTCCTTGCTCCCCGACAATACGCCTCAGTTGGATTCCATTACGAAGCTCCCGGCTGAGCGAGTGGACGAGGACGGAGACGGTCGTCCCGACGTAGCGTTCGGAGAGGACGGTCAGGTACTGACCTCCGCGGGGAATCAGATCCATTCGGTGGCCACGGTCGTGGCTCAGGTGGCGGATTCTGTGGTAGAGATCATGACGGACACCGCGCATCGGACGGGCTCGGGGAGCGGCGTGATCGTCTCCGCCGAGGGCTATATCATCACCAATCATCACGTGATCGAGGGGGCGGAGCGCGTGACTGTTCGCCTTACCGACGGAACGGAATTCGATGCTGCGCCGGTGGGAACCGACGAGAAAACGGACATTGCCGTGATCCGCATCAACCCCGGAAGCAGGAGGCTGACCGTAGCCGTGCTGGGCGCCAGCTACGATCTGGTGGTGGGCGAGGACGTAATCGCCATCGGAAACCCTCTGGGGGCTTTGGGCGGAAGCGTTACCGAGGGTATGATCTCGGCTACCGCCCGCCAGATCAAGATGGGAAGCCACGTTATGACGCTGCTGCAGACCTCCGCTCCCGTCAATCCCGGCAATTCCGGCGGCGGCCTTTTCAATATGGCGGGCGAGCTGATTGGCCTTGTCAATGCCGGAGTGGAGGCCGAAAACGTGGAGGGGCTGGGCTTTGCCGTTCCCGTGGATACGGTATATAAGGTCGTTTTGGAGCTGATCCATTTCGGCTACGTCCGCGGACGTTCCGCCTTGGATTTCGCGGTGGTGGACATTTTCAGCTATCAGGAGGCCTACTACTACTTCAAGTCTCCCGGTGTGGGTCTTTTCGTATACCACCGTGACCACGAGGTGGTTCAGTATGGTGACCGCATCCTGTCAGCCGACGGACAGGCCATCTCCTCCTCGGCGCAGCTGGATGCCGTCGTTCAGGGCAAACGCATCGGAGATACCCTCTCCCTGACCGTTAAGCGCGGAAGTCAGGAGCTTACCCTGACCGTTACGGTTACGGAGTACGTGCCCGACGTTTCCGGAATTTCTCCCTGATGATCGTTTCGGAGAGAGGCAACGGGGATCCCGTAGGTTTTTGAAAATACAGAAAGGTGAAAAATATCATGTATCACATTCTTGTTGTCGATGACGAAAGCCGCATCAGAGCCATTATCCGCAAGTATGCCGAATTTGAGGGTCACACCGTGACTGAGGCAGGCGACGGCATGGAGGCCGTGGTGCGGTGCCGCAAGAACACCTTTGATCTCATCATCATGGACATCATGATGCCCGAGCTGGACGGCTTTTCCGCCTGCCGCGAGATCCGTAAGATCTCCCAAACGCCCATCATCATGCTCTCCGCCCGAGGCGAGGAGTACGACAAGATCAACGGTTTTGAGCTGGGCATTGACGACTACGTGGTCAAGCCCTTCTCCCCCAAGGAGCTGATGCTCCGTGTGGATGCCGTTCTCAAGCGTGTCAACCGTCCCGTAACCATCGGCGGCGGCGCGGCTCCCAATCGGGTCATTGAGCTGGACAACGGCGGTCTCCGCGCCGACGTGACCGCCCGTATCGTGTACATCGAGGGGGAGCGTGTGGAAATGTCCCCCAAGGAGTACGATCTGTTCTTCTACATGCTGAACAACCGAAACATCGCGCTGTCCCGCGAGAAGTTGATCAGCGAGGTTTGGGGCTACGATTTCTTCGGTGATGCCCGCACCTTGGATACCCACATCAAGCTTCTCCGCAAGAGCCTGGGCCCCTACGCCAAGTATATCGTGACGCTCCGCGGCGTGGGCTACCGTTTTGAGGAAAATTGACCGCCATGGGCAGGGTACGCTACAGCAAGCATATGGGACGATCCGCCATAACCGATAAGAACCTCAGATCCCCCCGCCGCCCTAAGGGTGTCGGGGGGCGTATCAGCATTTCGTGGAAGCTCTTCACCTACCTGTTCCTGTTTACGGCCTTTATCCTGCTGGTGGTCTGGATCATGCAGATCGCTATGCTGAATTATTTCTACCAGAAAAGCAAGGAAAAAGAGCTGGATATCGCTGACGGGCTCATCACCGAGGCCATTGTCCATGACCCGGCGACGCTGGAGTCCACCATCGATCGATGCGCCGTGGACTTCCGTCTCTGCGCCCGCGTATTCATTGTGGAGAATCGGACGGCCCACCAGTTGGCCAGCGTCCGCGTGTCCGGCGGCTGCCTGATCCACTATATGTCGGACAAATACTTGACGCGTCTGTACCAGGAAGCCAATGCCAACGGCGGATCCTGTACCCTGCGACTCTCCCCCGAGTCCCTGTACCGCGCCGAGCCCGATGCCCTGATCCCCGGGGCGGAGGCTCTCTTTTCCGGCGATGAGGTGGAGGGAACGGAAGAGCACGGCATGAGCTTCATTCGGGTTCGCGTGATCGAGGGGGAGCACGGGGAGCGGTATATCATTCTGCTCAATTCCGAGCTCGCCCCGTTGAATGCCACTGTGGAGACCCTTCAGATCCAATTTTGGGCCATTACCGTCCTTACCTTGGTGGGAGCGGTGATCCTGGCAGTTCTGATCTCTCGAAACCTTTCCGCTCCTCTGCGGCACATGAACGAATCCGCTAAGCGTATGGCGCGGGGACGGTACGACGTGGATTTCCGAGTGGGCGGTTACAAAGAAGCGGTGGAGCTGTCCGACTCCTTGACCAACGCCGCCATGCAGCTCTCCCAAACGGATCGCTTGCAAAAGGAGCTGATTGCCAACATCTCCCACGATCTGCGCACGCCGCTGACCATGATCATCGGCTACAGCGAGGTCATGCGCGACCTTCCCGGGGAGAATACCCCCGAAAACGTGCAGGTCATCATTGACGAGACCCAGCGGCTTTCCCAATTGGTCAACGACCTGCTGGATCTTTCCAAGCTGCAGGCAGGCTCCCGCGTGCTCGCCATGGAGTCCCTCAATCTTACGGAGCTCATCGAGTCCACCATGCTGCGCTACGAGAAGCTCACCAAAAAGGATGGCTTCCGCATTGAGTTTTCCGCCGACGTGTCGGTGGACGTCCGAGCCGACCGCACCATGCTTTTGCAGGTCATCTATAACCTCATCAACAACGCCGTCAACTACACCGGAGAGGATAAGCTGGTTCGCGTGACCCAGCGGCTCAGCGAGGACGGATCCCGCGTCCGCGTATCGGTGATCGACAGCGGAGTCGGTATCTCCCCCGATCAGATCCCCCTGATCTGGGATCGCTACTACAAGATCGACAGAGTCCACCGCCGCGCCATGATCGGTACGGGACTGGGACTGTCCATCGTCAAGCAGATCCTGGAGGCACACCGTACCACATACGGTGTGGAAAGTAAGGTGGGCGAGGGAGCTACCTTTTGGTTCGACATGCCCGTGGAGGCCATTGTGACAGACGACCTGATCGACGAGCTTTCGGACGTCGATGTCCTTGACGGAGAATTGTTGACCGAGGATTCCTCGGAGGAATGACACGTATCGAGAAAATTTCGGTTTTTACGGCGAAAATACGGTTACCCTCTTGCATATTTTGCGGAAATCGTGTATAATACAAAGATGCTACGTAAAATGTACCGTGTTCCCGAAATCAACTTGCACGGAGATGCCCATGCTTGATCTGAATCATGAATTGAATCCCCTTTTGGTCGGGCGTTTGATCTGCCCCGTGTGCGGATGCGCGTTGCGTGTTTCCGCCGAGGGACGGAGCCTGGCCTGCGACGGTAAGACGTCTCCCCGCAACCCCAAGGGTAAGACCCATCTGTTTGACGGTGGCGCGGGAGGGTACGTCAACCTTGCCCCCCAACACAGCGGCGGAGGTGACTCCAAGGAGGCTGTCCGCGCCCGCTCCGCTTTTCTGAGAAGCGGATACTATGCCCCTGCCGCCGAGGCGCTGGCCGCTCTGGTGGCGGAGGTGACTCCCGAGGGCGGTCTTGTGCTGGACGCGGGCTGTGGGGAAGGGTACTACTCGGAACTCATCGCCCGAACCGGCCGTCCTGTTTTCGGCGTGGATCTGTCCAAGTTCGCCGTGGATGCCGCCGCTAAGGCCGCCCGCGCCCGCCGATTGGACAGCGGCGAGAGCTCCTCTACCCTGTACGCCGTAGGAAGCGTTTTTAGCCTTCCCGCCGCAGACGAGAGCTTTGATACTCTGGTCAACGTCTTCGCCCCCTGCGCGGCACTTGAGTACGCCCGTGTGCTCAGGCGCGGCGGCCGCCTGATCGTGGCCGGCGCGGGAGAACGTCATCTGTTCGGGCTGAAACGGCTTGTCTACGACGATCCCTACTTGAATGACCCGCGGCGCGACCTGCCCACTGAGGCAGACGGCCTTCGCCTGCTGGAGACTCGAAACGTATCCTTTACGATCGCTGTTTGCGATCCCGCCCATATGGAGGCGCTGTTCTCCATGACCCCCTACTA
Source organism: Eubacteriales bacterium (assembly GCA_045655025.1). Classification (GTDB taxonomy): domain Bacteria; phylum Bacillota; class Clostridia; order Oscillospirales; family CAG-272; genus CAMEON01. The sequence goes on from JAZOOM010000223.1 coordinate 6,851, forward strand.
CTGGCGCACAAGCCGCGACGGACACAGCCGCCTTGCCGCCGCAGACCGACTGGAGACCGAGGTTTCCTTCGACCTGCACATCTACGAAAAATGTTGATAAGAAACATGAATTCCATACCGAAAGGAAACCGAAATGAGTAATACCGAGACTGTTTTCAACAAGAAGATCTCCCTCTGCATCCCCATGTACAACGAGAGCAGCATCATCGTTGACACCGCCAATACCCTCCACGAGTATATGTCCTCTACCTTCGAGAGCTACGAGATCATCTTCTCCAATGACGGCTCCAAGGACGGATGTGACAAAATGGTGGAGGAGCTGAACCTTCCCAACGTCCGCGTAGTCGGCTATCCCGACAACAAGGGCAAGGGCTGTGCCGTCCGCACCGCTCTGTTGGCCGCCGATGGAGACATCGTTATGTTCACCGATGCCGATCTGGCCTACGGCTGTGACGTTATCAAGCAGGTCTACGATGAATTCGTCACCCATCCCGATGCCGACATGGTCATCGGCTCCCGCAACATCCATAAGGACGGCTACGAGGGCTATACCTTCATCCGTAAGCTGGCCTCCAAGATCTACATCAAGGTTCTTTGCCTGGTTGGCGGCTTTAAGCTGTCCGACTCTCAGTGCGGCTGTAAGGCTTTCACCAAGCAGACGGTCGTTGAGATCTTCCCCCACTGCGAGGTCAACGGCTTTGCCTTCGATTTCGAGGCCATTCTGTGGGCGACCAAGTTCAAGAAGACCATCGTGGAGACACCCGTTAAGATCATCAACCACCGCGAGTCCAAGGTCAACGTTCTGAAGGATACCTTCAAGATGCTGAAGGATCTTTCCAAGATGAAGAAGCGCATCAAGAAGATCGAGATCGAGATCAAGTAATTCAGTAAACGAATATCCCTTCGAGTCATCGATGGGATATTCTTTTTTTGGGACGGATTTTGAAAAAATACCGCAAAAGGTCTATACAAAAGTACAATTTTATGATATAATGTACTCTGTATACAAATATCATCCCGAAAGGAATACCATCATGGCATATAACGGAAGTAAGAAGCCTACCAACGGCGGAGGCGGTAAGGGTGTTAAGAAGTACCCTGCCGACAAGAATTTCACTCCCTCCGGTGATCGCCCCGTAAGAGAGGGAAAGGGTGCCGAGGGGAAGCCCTACGACAAGAAGCCTCACGATAAGAAGCCCTACGACAAGAAACCCTACGATAAAAAGCCCTACGGCGACCGTCCCCGCGAGGACTACAAGACCCATGAGAAAAAGCAGTACGACCGCTACGAGGATCGCGAGGAGGATGGCAACACCCCCGATCCCGAGGCAGAGGGTCTTGTGATCGGCCGTAACGCCGTTCGTGAGCTGCTCCGCTCCGACCGTACCGTGGACAAGCTGCTGGTGCGCCGCGGCGACCGAGAGGGCTCCATCGTGGTGCTGGTGGCCGAGGCTGTGGAGAAGAACATTCCCATCGTAGAGGTGGACAAGGCAAAACTGGATTCCTTGGCGGGATTTGTGCCCCATCAAGGTGTCATCGCCATGGTTGCCCAAAAGGAATACTGTTCCGTAGAGGATATTCTCGCCATCGCCGAGGAGCGGGGGGAGAAGCCCTTCATCGTCATTGCCGACGGTATCACCGATCCCTACAATCTGGGCGCGCTCATTCGTTGCGCCGAGGGCTGCGGTGCTCACGGTCTCATCATCCCTCGCCGTCGCGCCGTGGGTCTGACCGCTTTGGTGGCAAAGTCCTCTGCCGGTGCTATGGAGCACTTGGCTGTGGCCAAGGTGGCCAACATCCATCAGACCATTCTGGATCTGCAAAAGGCGGGCATTTGGGTCTACGCCGCCGAGGCGGGAGGCTCCGCTCATTACGATACCAACTTCAGCGGCCCCTGCGCTCTGGTCATGGGCAGCGAGGGTGACGGCGTTTCCCGCGTGGTGAAGGATACCTGCGACGGCATCGTATCCATTCCCATGTACGGCCACGTGAACTCCTTCAACGTGTCCACTGCCGCCGCTGTCATTTTGGCGGAGATCGCCCGTCAGCATAACAAGACGTAAACATACCTTACCCGCTTGAACAGCAAGAAAAAACGAAGGGAGGGAAGAACTTGCCCGAACCCAAGAAGAATCGGAATCGTGAGCAATTCCCCGAGACTGTGGATTGGGCGGAGAAACTGAGGATTTCCATGGAGAATCCGTCCGAGGATTCTGCCGAGGACTCTTCCGTCTCCGACCCTGCCGGGAATTCTTCGGAGGATGACGAGCTGAATGCCATCATCCGCGCCAGCCTGGCGCAATCCGATCGTCCTGTGTCCTCTGTGATCCTGGAGCTGGATACCGAGGGCTTTGAGACGGAGGAGGAAATTCCCGAGAATGCCATTGAGGACGAAAATGAGGAGATCCCCGAGGACACCGAGGAGGAGATCGTTGAGGAAATCTCCGAGGATACCGAGGAGGAGATCGTTGAGGAAATCTCCGAGGATACCGAGGAGGAGATCGTTGAGGAAATCTCCGAGGATACCGAGGAGGAGATCGTTGAGGAAA
>JAZOOM010000224.1:0-7285 GCA_045655025.1 Eubacteriales bacterium
CCTCTGCAAAATGACGGGCGCCACTCCCGTCATCGTGGAGACCCGCAACGAGGACAAATTCAAGCTCACCCCCGAGCTTTTGGAGTCCGCCATCACTGAAAAGACCAAAATGCTGGTGCTGGCCTACCCCAACAACCCCACGGGGGCCATCATGGATGCCGAGGATCTGGAAAAGATCGCAAAGATCCTCCGTGAGAAGCAGATCATTGTCCTCTCCGACGAGACCTACGCCGAGCTGACCTACGGCCGCCGCCACGTCTCCATGGCCTCCCTCCCCGACATGTGGGAGAGAACCGTGGTGGTCAGCGGATTCTCCAAGGCCTACGCCATGACGGGCTGGCGGCTGGGCTACATCTGCGCCCCCGCGCCTCTGGCCCGACAGATGCTCAAGATCCACCAGTACGCCATCATGTGCGCCCCCACCACCGCCCAGCTGGCCGCCATCACCGCCCTGCGGGATTGCGACGAGGACGTGGCCGCCATGACCGCCGAGTACGACCGCCGCCGCCGTCTCATCTACAACGGCCTGCATGACATCGGCATCGAGTCCTTCGAGCCCGAAGGCGCCTTCTACATCTACCCCAACATCGGTAAGTTCGGCCTCTCCAGCGAGGCGTTCTGTGAAAAGCTCCTCTACGAGCATAAGTGCGCCATCGTCCCCGGTATCGCCTTCGGCGCGGCGGGAGAGGGATTCGCACGGATCTCCTACGCCTATTCGGTGAAGCATATCAATCAGGCTTTGGAGAGGATGGAAGCGTTTATCAAGACCCTTCGCTGATATTTCCCGCACCGTCAAAAATTTTTCAACTTTTTTCGTTTTTTCTGTAAGGTTTTCGATTTTTTGGTGTCTTATATAGTAGTACCACCATGAAAGGAGTCTTACTTATGGAACTGTTCCCCCGTTATACTCCCTCCGTGGAGGAGGAAAAGCGCGAAAAGGCGGATCGTACCCGCCTCATCGGCTTTGACCTCCTTTTCATTGCCATCTGCTTGGGCATATCCTTCATCAGCACCCTGCTGGGCGACTACAACGAAGACGTGTATATCCACTATCCCCAGCTCCGCCCCTTAAACATGACCTTCGCCTGTGTCGGCCTTGTGTGGGTGGCCGCCGTGATCCTGTACTATTTTCTCATCAAAAAGGGAACGCGGAAAAAGCTGATCGGTATGTACGTGCTGGATGCCGCCCTGATGGTCTTTCTGGCCCTGCGCCTCATTCTTTCGGATAGAGTGGCCTTCCCCGGTGCGGAACCCGATATCTGGATGACCGTATTGGAGATCCTTCTGTTCTTTTACATCCCGGTGTTCCATCTGATCTACTACCGCAAGTCCAAGATCGACCTTGTGAAATAATCCCGACAAATAAAAATCCCCATCCGCTCGCTACGGATGGGGTATTTAGAAAGGCAACCCTATGTTTTCCATCACCAACGGCCGCGATGCCATCCACTTTGAGATCGCGCAGCACTTCCCCAAGGGAGATATCCAGCCCTTCGACGAGTATTTTCTGCGGGTATGGGGGCAGAGCGGGTTTCTCACCTTCGACAAGCAAGTGGACGCTACGCACCACGATCTCAAACGCTTTTATGATGCTCTCCAAAAACACTTTGATACCCTGAGGGGCACCTGCAAGGTTCCCTCCCTCAGCTACGACGAGGATTTTTCCATGACCCTTGCCTTTGACCGTACGGGCGGCGTGTCCGTCTCCGCCACCTTGCGGAGCGTGGACGGTTACCGCAACCAATGTACAGTGGAATTTACCACCGACCAGACCTTCATCGCAAAGACCCTGCGGGATATGAGGGCCACCTTCGGGTTTTGAATCGTGGATTTTCCCAAACAAATAATACGGGCGCACACATAGGTGCGCCCGGAAATCATAACCGATTGAGGTGCCTTATACCGCCAGACCGCCGTCCACGCCGATGACCTGCCCCGTAATAAATCCCGCCGCATCCGACGCCAGGAACACCACCGCGGCGGCCACCTCGGCAGGCGTACCCATACGCCCCAAGGGGGTCTCGTCGCACAGTGCCTGCTTGGAATCCTCATCAATGGCGGCGTTCATCTCGGTAGCAATAAACCCCGGCTCCACGCAGTTGACGGTGATCCCCGAGGGCCCGAACTCCTTGGCCATGGCCATGGTCAAGCCCCGAAGCCCCGCCTTGGTGGCCGAATACGCCACCTCACAGGACGCGCCCACCTTGCCCCACATGGAGCCGATGTTAATGATGCGCCCGTAGTGGTTCTTCACCATACCCTTCACCACCTCACGGGAGAGGTAAAACGCCCCCGACAGGTTGGTATTCAGCACATGGCGCCACTCCTCGTCGCTCATATCCTGCATCTGCCCGATCCACGACACGGCAGCGTTGTTGACCAGCACGTCAATGGTGCCGCCCAATACAGCCTCCGCGTTGGCAATGTCCAAGCGCACCTCCTTGGGGTCGCTGATATCTGTCTTGAGACCCAAGGCTCCCGTAGCCGCCGCCACCTCTGCGGCCTCCTCGTCCCGACTGTGATACAGGAATGCCACGTCATCCCCGTTGGCGACAAAGGCCTCCACAATGGCGCGGCCAATGCCGCGAGAACCGCCGCTGATCAATACTCGTCTCATATCTCAATTCCTAATTCCTTTTTTTGAAAGTTTTTGGGAGTCCAGAACCCCTTTTTCAAAAAGGGGTCTGGTCGCCGGAGGCTGTTCTCTCGTTCTCCTTACTTCTTCAATACCTTCCGCATATCCGCAAACGATCGGACGATGCGGAACCCCGCCGACTCGTAAATATTCCGCGCGGGATTGTCCTCCCCCGTGTAGAGGGACATGAAATCCGCGCCGCCGTTTTTGTGACGGGCGCACATCTCGCAGAATACGGGCTTGCCGATGCCCCGCCCGCGGTAGTCGGTGCGGACACCGATGCCGCAGAAGTTCCCCCGCCCGTGGATACCGCTCACCGACAAGGGGCCTGTGTAGCCCACCACCAAGCCGTCAGCGTTGAGATCCACCGCCACCACGATGGGGAGATCCAGCCGAGCCAGCACGTGAGCCTTCCAGCCGGGGTTATTGATGTTGTCGAACAGCTCGGGCAGGCCGTGGTGCTTCTCAGGATCGTACAGGGTCAGCTCAATGCCCTCGGAGAGTAACCGCTCACGGGTAGCCGCAATGCTCGGCTTGTCCGCGTAGTCCGCCATGCGGCGGTAGTAGCAGTTCTGGGTGGCGAAATCCCGCCAGTTCCGATTCTTCAGGAACAGATACAGCCCCGAGGACTTGTCCACGCCGGGCAGACAGGGGTGGTAATCCCCGTTTCCATGGGGAATATACCACGGAAGCTGAACGGGATTGTAGAACACCGCCTCCAGCTTCTCCACGATAGGGTCAGCCGCCAGAGCCGTCTCCAGCTCATCCATCAGAGCCGTGGCCAAGCCCTGCCGACGGCAGTCGGGGGCCACGCAGAGGTAGGACAGATACCCCGCCTTTCGCGCGGCGGACACACAGCCCGAGGCGATGCCTACCAAGCGGTCGCCCGCAAACGCGCCGAAGGTGATGCGGTCATCTCCCGCAAACCAGTAGCAGATCGTTCCCTGCTCCACGGGCATCAGCCCCAGAGCGGGAGGATACCCCTCGGAGGGCTTGCCGTCCCGAGGATGCAGAACGCTGTAAGTGTGGTAGAACGCAAAGGCGCTTTCCATGTTCGTCAGGGGGCGGATCTCGTACATATGCGTCTCCTTTCGGCGGCAGTCTGCCGCACCGTGTATTCCTCTTTTCCATTATACCACAAACCCCATCCGATTGCAACCCGTTTTTTTACCCATTCCCGTTTTTTCCATCGCTTTCGTATTTCCCTTCGGTCATCCCACATCCTAACGCAACGAGGTGCCACCATGAATCAACGTCCCCCCAAATACAGCCGCGCGAAAATGGCCTTCCATACCGTCAAGAGCAAGCACCGCCTGTTCTTGTACTACGACCTCCCCTCCTTCCCGCTCCCCAAGGAGTCGGTGGAAAAATACGTGGAGACCTGCGCCCAAAACGGCGTGGGCTGCATCATCCCCCGATTGCCGCGGAATCTGACTCCCTCCCCCGAGCTGCTGACTCAACTCGTGGACTTCTACGAGACGCTGGCCGCCGCCGCTATGCGGGAGAATATGAAGATCGGCCTCCATCTGGAGCCCCTGATCGAGCAGGCCTTCTACCTCTCCCCCGTTTCCGAGGCAGTTTCCCACACCCGCATGCGCACGCTGATCCGCAAGGAGTACTACTGCGACCCCAAGGAAAAGCTCTATCTCCAGCTCCGCCCCGGTACCCATATGTCGGTCATGGCCTACGACGATGAGCACTCCGACATGATCGACCTGCGCCCCCACATCAAGGACGGCTTCCTGTCCTACACCGTCCCCGACGGCAACTGGACGGTGGAGGAATACATCTGCACCGATCAGCCCGCCTACGGTGAGCCCCCCAATCACTCCTGTAACATCCTGTCCTACGATGCCAGCATGGATTTCCTCCGCGCCCTCTTCGATCTGTTTGGAGAAAGGATCCTCAAGGGCATGGGCTCCACCGTTACCCACCTGGTCGCCTCGGATATCTGCTTCCATGCCCCCAACCGCCGCAACTGGGACGACAGCTTCAACCAAGTCTTCGAAAGCCGCTTCGGCTTTGATCCCTCACCCTACTACCCCGCCTTGTACCATTTCGTAGGCGAACGGGATCCCCATATCAAGTCCCTGTTCATGGCGTGCCGCGCCGAAATGCTCCGATCGGGTCTTCTGGCCGCCCTCAAGGCTATGGCCGATCGCTTCGGGATCCATCTGGTCACCTCCATGGCCGAGCCCAAGCTTCCCGCCTGCTCCTGGCTCAACGGCGACACCCTGGCCGACAGCGTGTACTCCGCCTGCGCGGTGCAGGAAAAGGCCTACCTGTACGGCATGAACTCCACCCACCTGGCCGCCTCCGCCGCCGACAACTACGGCAGCAAATACGTATCCTGTGAGCTTTTCCGTGACTACACCAAGCTCACCACCGATATCGTCTACAAGGACACCATGAACGCCTTTGGCCACGGTGCCAACCTCATCATTGCCCACTGGGGCAGTCAACTCATTCAGGGCGCGACACACCGCCGCGCGCTGGATCGCTTCCGCATGGACGTGCTGGGCCGAGAAGGAAAATCCACCTACTCCGCCTTCGTAGCCCGTACCCAAACCCTTCTCCGTGGCGGCAGCCGTGTCAACGATATCGCCATGCTGTATCCCATTTATGCCCTCCACGACAAGGTATACCTGTATGAGGCCCGTTCTAAGGGCTTTGAGTATCCCAACACCCCCTTCACCTGCAATTACATGACGGTACTGAACACCGTTTCCACCTACGCGGGACAGGACATCACCCTCCTCCATCCCGAGACCGTCAACTCCCTCTGCACCACCGAGGACGGTATCCTCTACCTGAAAAACCCCTTCCAGACCCAGAAATTCCGCATCCTCATTCTGCCCGGCGCGGATATGGTCAGTCTGGAGAACCTCCGTCTGGTCAAGAAGTTCTTCGACGAGGGCGGCAAGATCGTCGCCACGGGTACCCTCCCCAAGCTTGCCTTTGAATACCACGTGGATGACGAGAATCCCGACCCCAACGACTTCATGGGTATGTTCGAGTACGGCACCCCCAACGACAAGGAGGTACGCCGCATCGCCAAGCACATTTTTGGCGCGGACGCATTGAATCCCGGTATCATCAAGGAGTCCTTCTACAACTCCAACGAGAATGGCGGCGAGGCCTACTACATCCCCTCCCACCGCACCGCCGCCGACGGTACCGAGCTGACGGATTGCGTCGCCCTCAACAATGTCCTCCAATCCTTCCATATTCCCCTGGATATGTACATGCCCGAAATGCCTCGCTTCGAATGCATCGGTGCTTTCAACAATTCCTATAACGAGTTTATCCGCTTGGGTCTGGACGATTTCGTTCCCGGAGGCGGTATGATCTCCCGTATACATAAGCAAAGAGGAGATCTGGGCATCTACTTCTTCGCCAATACCACCAACCGCGATTATGGCGACACTGTTTACATCCGCGGCATACACTCCTTTGAGCGGTGGGATCCCCACACGGGTCATACCCTTCGCTTGGGCAATTTCTATGTCCGCTACCACGGAGAGATCTATACCCGAACCCGCCTCTACGTCCCCGCCGAGCGAGCCGTTTTCCTCATTTCCCGCCCCGACAAAAAGAAGGTGGAGAAAGTCAAGGCCCGCGCCGCAACCCTCCGCGACGTTACCGCCGAGATCAACATGATGGAGATCACACGTCGGTGATCCTTCCCTGGCAACAAGCAATAACCGCAAAAGGCCTGCCGAGGATATCGGCAGGCCTTCACGATTCTATGTTCCCCATAGCAAAAGCCCCCTCGCAAGGAGGGGGCCTCTCTATATAGAGATTAATTACTCTGCGTCAGCAGCCTTCTTGTCGTCCTCAGCGGCGACGGGCTTGACGTAGTCGACCATCTTGATGACGGCGATCTCAGCGCCATCACCGCGGCGGGGACCCATCTTGAAGATCTGGGTGTAACCGCCGTTACGGTCAGCATACAGAGCAGCGTACTCGGTGAACACCTTGGTCACCACGCTCTCCTTAGTGATGTAAGCCAGAGCAGCGCGGCGGCTTGCCAGCGTGTTCTTCTTACCGAGGGTAATCATCTTGTCTGCGATGGAACGGAGCTCCTTGGCTCTGGTGACAGTGGTCACGACCTGGCCGTTCTCAAGCAGCAGGGTAACCATACCGCGGAGCATTGCTTTTCTCTGGTCGGTAGGTCTACCGAGTTTTCTGGTACCGGGCATTTTCTATTGCCTCCTTCTGCTTACTTTATATCGATTCTGTGGTGTGTGTACTCTCTTATTCCTCTTCCTTCTTCAGGTCAAGGCCCAGGGAGTGCAGCTTCTGAATGACTTCTTCCAGCGACTTCTTACCGAGGTTACGAACCTTAATCATGTCCTCCTCGGTCCGGTTGGTCAGGTCCTCGACTGTGTCAATGCCTGCGCGCTTCAAGCAGTTGAAGCTACGGACAGACATGTCAAGCTCCTCAATGGTCATCTCAAGAACTTTCTCTTTCTTGGTCTCTTCTCTCTCGATCATGATCTCGGCCTTCTTCGCTTCATCAGACAAATCCACGAACAAGTTGAGATGCTCGTTGAGAATCTTGGCTCCGAGAGAAATCGCTTCCTTGGCGGAAATGGTGCCGTTGGTCACCACGTCCAGGGTCAGCTTATCGTAGTCGGTGTTGCTGCC
>JAZOOM010000225.1:0-8775 GCA_045655025.1 Eubacteriales bacterium
TTCACTCCCTCCGCCATGGGACTCATCATGGCGGGAGAGATCGTCCGCCGCCTGTCATCCCCCCACGCACCCAATGAGGAACACCCATGAACAACCACCGTGCTCTTCCCTTCCGCGATTCCGATTCCCGCCCCAACCCCAATCGGCACATTCTCCTCACCGTCAACCCCGTATCGGGTCGTTTAAAGACCCGTAGCGGCCTGTTCGATATCCTCGACGAGCTTTACAGCCAAGACAACGCCTTCCCCGCGGAGCGAGTGACCGTTGTACTCACCACCCATCGGGGACACGCCGCCGAGCTGGCCGCCGCCGCCCCCGACGAGGGTTATAGCACCGTGATCTGCTGCGGCGGTGACGGCACGCTGAACGAGACCGTCAGCGGCCTACTCACCCTGCCTCCCGAGCGCCGTCCCGAGCTGGGCTACATCCCTACGGGGAGCACCAACGACCTGGCCGATTCTCTGGGTCTGGCGGGGTCTCTCCGCCGCGCCGCCTCCCTGGCCTTGTCCTCCCCCATCCTGCGCCTTGACGTGGGCAGTTTCATCCCCGAGGGAGATTTTCCCTCCCGCCATTTCACCTACATCGCCTCCTTCGGCGCATTCACAGCCGTATCCTACAACACCCCACAGGCCGCCAAGAACATCATGGGACACGGTGCTTACGTGCTGAAGGGCGTGAAGGATCTGTCCAGCCTTCAGCCGCGGCGGGCCTCCTTCATGTTGGCTAACGGTACACATCTGGAAGGCGAATACGTATTCTGTGCCGTCGCCAACACCACCACCGCCGGCGGCCTGCTCCAGCTTCCCAAGAAAAGCGTATCCCTGTCCGACGGACTCTTCGAGATCCTCCTCATCAAAGCCCCTAAGAGCGGAGGCGATCTCAACCGCATCCTCACCGCTCTCCTGACCGTCACCCCCGAAAGCTGTCCCCTCATCGAATTCCATCACACCGAAGCCGTCACCGTCTCTTTGGAGGAGCCCACGAGCTGGTCTCTGGACGGAGAAGAGGCGAGCTGCGGCAAGCAAGTCAGCATCCGTTGTCTCCCGGGCGCCGTGTCCCTCCGCGCCTGCCCCGACATGTAACCCCACACACGCACATATTTTTGAAAGGAATCCATCGACATGAAACTGAAACGAGTCCTGCTTCTGACCCTCTGCGCTTCCCTGCTTACGGGCAGCTGTCTGACTGCCTGCCGCCGAGCCCCTGATCCGAGCGGTGACACCACCGCCGCCGAAACCCCCACGTCTCCCCAGGATACCCTGCCGGGAGAAAACGGGGATACTACCGCCAATGATACCGAGAAGGAAGACGAGCCCGTGATCGAACCGACTCTGACCGGCCCCTATGCCGACACCATCATGCTCTCCAACCGTCTGGCCGACGGGGTACAGGCCTACTACGCCAACCCCAAGCGGACGGCTTATCGCATTGAGAATCAGAACATGAGTCTGGAATACACCCTGTCCTCCGCGGGCAGTAATCTGGTGACGGCGCTGAAAAACGCCAAGGGACAGACCTATCTGCAGAACACCATGGACGTCTTTATCACCATGGCCGACGGCAAGACCTATCTGGCCTCGGAATCCACCGCCGCGCCCCATACCAATATCTACCGCATGGGCTACTACTACTACGACGCCCACATCATGGGGCAGAACTTCATGGGCGGCTCGTCCATCGTGAGGGAAATGCCCTTCACCATCAACAAGGCCACGGTCAAGACCAATCAAGTCGTAGACTTTCGGGTGAAGGACGGGGTGATCTCCTACACCGCTACCGGTAACGACCCCTACGTGTACACAACCAATAACAAGAACAAGGAAGGGCTTTGCTTCCCCGCCGAGGAGTACAACGCGGTACAGTTCTCGGTCAAATCCACCGCTACCGAGGGCTACCTCTACTTCATCGCCGGCAAAAGCACAGGCCACAACTCCGACCAACAGGTACGCTTTGATCTCGAGCCCAACGGCGAGTGGAACACCTATACCGTGGCGTTGAACACGGTTCCCGACTACACCGACATGGTCACCTCCCTGCGCTTCGACATCGGCAACGCCGGCGAGCAGGTGGAGATCAAGGACATCAAGGCGGTCAAGCTGGACACCTCCGCTCCCGCCATTCTGCTGGACAGAACCTTCCATACCTACTCCGACAAGATGAATCAGGTGCTTCATTTCGTGGCCAGCGAGCAGGTGGAGGGCATCAAGGGCATGGGCTATGTCACCAACATCCCCGCCGACACCGTGGCCAAGATCATCGTGAAGGATGCGGGGGGCACCCACGATTCCCTTGACGGTGTGGACTTCGCTACCGTGGAGTACGCGGGCTTTGATATCAAGGGCGTAGGCGTGCTGGGCTTCATCCTCCTGCCTCATGAGAACAGCGGCAAGCTGGAGATCAGCCTTGCCGACGGTATCTATACCGTCACCCAGACGGCCTGCCCCAAGGACGGCATCATGAAGGCCAACCCCAACAGCACCGCCGACGACTTCTACATGGGTCACCGCCTCTACACCGACGAAAGCCATGATTTCACCGCCTTTCTGAAGGAAGCCGAGATCGAGCGCCATCCTCTGGAGACGCTCAGCGGCGACAGCTACATGGGCTACGACGCTCTGCGCGGCGCCTACAAGTTCAGCATCGGCAGCACAGGCTTCAACGAGCCCTTCTTCAACGAGTGGAACCGCCACTACTCCGCCGCCGTCACGGTGGAGGCTCCCGATGACCGCAACGTCTACGTCTACACCTACGCCACGGGCGGTTGCGGTGAGAACGCTGTCCTTCTGGATAAGAACGGCCTGTTCCTGCCCATTCCCGTCATGATCTACAAGAACTTCAAGGGCGAGAACGAGGAGCCCGTATTCGACCCCGGTGATCCCTCCTACTCCGAGACCTACTTCCCTCTTTCGGTCAAGGCGGGTGAGAAGACCGAGCTGACGGTTCTGAACCTCTACCAGAACTGGGGACAGATGCCCCTGAAGCAGCTCTCCTCCATCCAGTTCTTCTGGCCTTACTACCACCTGTCCCTGGGTACCACCGAGACCAGCTGTATCAACCCTTTGTACGGTGCCCGCGATCTCTGGACCCTCCCCGACTTCCGCTCCATGTCCATGCCCTACTGGTTCGAGCTTCCCGAGGGGCAGGGCTACAGCAACCAGCCCCAGCACACCCACGGCGGCTTACAGTACTTCCTGCAGTACACCGACGCCCAGGGCAACTATTCGGCTACCGAGAACTACCACAACGACATCATCTCCTCGGGTCCCGTCTACACCGACGTCAAGATGGACTACGTCTCGGACGACGGGCGCGTGAAGGTCTCCTACAACCATCTGGAGCTGCCTGAGACCGACGAGCTCCGCGCCTACTACGAGATCAACTACGAGATTCTGGAGGATATCTCCATCGCGGATTTCGCCAAGGATTTCTCCTTCTACTCCTTTGAAGGCTACGCGGGTGCTTACCGCAAGATCGGCTATCTGGGCGAGGGCAACAAGGTCGTCCACGGCGAGGTGAACGCCAAGTCCACCCCCGAGGTCATCAAGCTGGGTGATAACTTCCCTTACGTGGCTCTCTACGACCTCAATACCTCCGATCCCTCCTTCATGAACAACAACGTCAATCTGGGCGTTATCATCGCGGATTCCCGGTTCACCATCGGCGGTAAGGACTGCGACGCGGGATTTGTCATGGTGGGCAAGAACTCCAAGTACAGCCTCTCGCTGGATCTGGGCGCCACCACCCTCAAGGCGGGCGACACTATGAAGCTCTGCCTCATCATCTCCCCTTGGGGCTTCTACACCTCCACGGACGACAAGAATATGCAGGACATCCGCGAGAACACCTGCCTGAACGGCGTGAAGCTGACCGTACAGGACGGTGAGGCGATGGAAAGCGTTTACATTCCCAAGATCAAGTCTACTAATGGTAAGTCCGCCGAGTTCACGATTTCGGGCGGCTCTAACAACAAGGCTGTGCGCGTGTATGGCTTTGAGAAGATGACCGCTCCCGTGATCTACGAGAAGGTGAACGGCGAGTGGGTCAAGCTGGAGGTCAGCTCCGCATCTACCCCCGACAAGAAGGGCTACGCCCACAGCTACGACGGCTACGCCGTGTACTACGACCGCAACGGCACCTACTCCTACGCCTTCGCCTTCAACATGGACGGCGTTAAGAGCCGCACCTTCAAGATCGTGGCTGACACCGATTTTGCAGGCTGGCCCGAAAGTGGCGACGCGCCCGAGCAGAATAACCTCAAGATCTTTGAGAACGCGGCCGACCTCGGGCTGTCGACCCAGACCGGTGCCACGGGCATGGGCAAGACAGAGCTGTCCGAGGACAACAGCTACCTGCGCGTCTACGGCTACGGAGACGGCGCGGGCGAGACCTTCTTCACCGTATTCAAGAACCCCGACTTGAGCCCCACGGGACAGTACATGATCCTCAAGTGCCGCATCCCCACCACCAATCAGAAGGCAACCGAATTTGAATTCTTTATCAGCACCACCCATGCAGGAGCCCACGCAGGCGACAGCTTCTTCGTCCGCGGCATTCCCGCCGACGGAGAGTGGCACTACATTGTCATAGATCTGACTCAACAGGGTCTTCCCGCCTTTGAAGCGGATTCCGCAGGCTCCTACACCGCTCTGCACCTGCGCTTCGACGTGTTCAACGGCACCACCGCCGATACCGAATACGTGGATATCGGCTACATTGGTCTGGCCGAAAGTCTCACCGCCATTTGCGACTTCCAGAAGACGGGTCTCGGTGAGATCTACAAGGGCGGCGCCAAGGCGGACACCATTGATTTCGCCACGGGCGGCTCCGCTTCCGACACGCCCGACGGGCCCGCCGACCTCGTTGATCCCGCTTCGGGCTGGAACGTATCGGATATCCGCTACGCCGCCATGATCGACTTCATCAACGGCAGCGGTGACGGTGACGGCCCCTTTGATGCCCGCGGCACCAACTCCGACAAGCCCCTGGACTTCATCGACTACAAGAACACCACCGTGGACGGCGGCAAGCTGGCTCTGGCCGGCTGGGCCATTGCCGAGGGAGGTATCGAGAAGTACATGTGGTCGGCGGACGGCGGCAAGACCTGGAACGAGTGCTTCCTCTACAACCGCAACGGCTTCTCCGACGTAACGGGCAATCCCGGCATCTACGATTCCGCCAAGCATTTCTTCTCCTCCACGGGCTACGACGTGGCCAACCATCCCGACAATATCGTGTTCCAGGGCTCGGAGAATATTCCTTCGGGCGTGTGTGCCGATCTGAAGGATTTCGCGGGTCAGACCGTGGACGTGGTCTTCGCGCTGGTGCCCAGTGAGGATGCCGACGGGCTGTGCCTGCTGGCGGTGATCCAAGGGGTAACGGTGAAATAAGCCGCACAACAAAAGGATGTCTCTCATGCGAGAGGCATCCTTTCTTTGATTCGGTTGATTTTCAGCTCCTACTTCCTCTGCAAAACCCCGTTTTTCGAGGTGTAGAAAGGATTTTCGGGATCCACGGTGACGTTTACGATGATCCCGCTCAGCGCGCCATTCCAAATATGGGAGACGTTCTTGGAGACGTAGACGGAAGAGGTAAACAGGGAAATCACCCGTCCCGTCACGAAAACACCGTTCCCGTCCATCGCGCCTATGGAGGTGACCGCGTAGGTAACGCCGTTGTAGGTCACGGTCTCGGGGACGGTGACGCTGCGGCGGCTGCCCGCGTCGATGAGCTGAACCTTACCGTACCCCGTCAGGGCGTAGGTCATGCCATCCACCGCAAAGGTCTCCCGCAGGGTCAGCTCCTCCCCGCCGTAGGGGGTGGGAGAGCGGTCGGGAATGGCACCGCTCATATCCAGCTCCACCGAATGATCCCACCGAATGCTGTGATCGTCCGTGAAAACGGATACCTTGTCGTCTCCGACGTGATGGCCGGAGGATTGACCGTCGCGGTAGAAGTAGTACAGTACGTCTTGGGTATCGGTCACACAGAAATACTTGTAATCGGTGCCCAGGGGCGAATAGGTCTTGTCGTCCCAGGTGATGTCACACCAGTACCATGCCCCGTCTCCCATCCGTATCAGATTCCAAAGGTGTCCCACGCCGCGGGACACACCGGGAACCATCACGTTCTCCACACCGTGGAAATTCAGAAGCAGGCTGTAGGCCTCGGCAAAGCCCTCGCAGACTACGGCCTGATAGCGATCGTCGAATACCCCCACGATGCTGTGAGCCCAGAGATCGTCTTGGGGCGTGGCACCGTCCTCCTCAAACGCATAGTCGGCCCGAGCCAACAGCAACTCGTAGTAAGAAAGGGCCACGTTGTACGCGGAGGTCTCTTCCACCAGAGAGATGGACATTTCACGGACGGCGTTGTAGATTACCGTATTGACAGCGGTACGGGCATTGCCGTATATGTAGGTCTCGTCCACGCAGACGTACAGGGAGGTACTGTTGTACACATAGACGTTGGAGACCCAGTAGTACAGAGGATGGTCGTACATATACAGAGTCCGCACCGAGGCAGCCTCCCCCAGCGTCAGTCCGCAGGCCTTGTAATCCAGCTTGGCGGCGTAGTAGCGAACCGTCCCGTCGGACAAAGACACGGTTTGGGCAGAGGCACGGGAGCTGTGGAAATCCGACAGAGCCGCGTCCACCATGGTATAGTAGCGTTGCAGAGCGTCTCCGTTGGGGCAAGTGCCGAGATAGCGGTAGAAGTAATCCGAATGGTATCGCTCCGGGGTGATATAGGCCTGAAGATCCTCCTCGGGAGGGGCTTTCACCGAGATTTCCAGAACCGCCCCTTCGCTGTCACGGTAGCTCTCGGTCAGATCCGAGGCATAGACTGTCAAGCGGTAGATTCCCTCGGAGAGCAACAGAGTCTCATCCAGCACGCAAGTCGTGGCGGTGCTTCCCTCCAGCACCGAGGCGCTTACCCCGTCGGGAGAAGTCAGCACGGCGGTGTAACGGATCTCCCCGCCCTCGACGGGAACGGGAGACCAGCTCACGGTGAAGCTTTTGTCGGGATAGGCGGTGCTCATGTTCCCCGTGATGAAGCCGGGGGACTCCAGCATGGGGCGTAGGGGGACGGCCACGGTCAGCTCCAAGGGCTCGCTTTGGGTAGCGGCCACCTCACAGCCCTCCTCTTCCCCGTCCCGATAGAGGGCGTACACACGAACGGTGTATACGACGTCCTCCCCGGGGAGAGTCAGAGAAACGGAGGCCTCCCGCTCGAGTATCTCCCGGATGACGGTCTCGGAGCCGCTCTCCTGTACGGTAACGCGGTAGGTAACGGGATACAGAGCTTCCTCGGGGATAAACCACGTCAATGCTACGGATTGGCCGTAGGAAGCGGTGATCTCACGAGCGTCGGTCAAAGGGGTGGGACAGACAGGCGCAATGCCACACGAGGAACATTGGAGATGGACGTAGGTGTGCCCTGTGGGGGGCAGGGTCTCGGGTGCCGTCAGAACAGCGTTACACAAGGAGCAAACGCTTCCTTCGGTGCTTCCCTCCTCCGTACAGGTGGGGGACATGGCAGGAAGAGTGGCAGGCACGTGGGAACAGGTAGGTTCACCCTCGGAGGATTCCTCGGAGGGAGTCGTATCCTCTGCGGGGATTTCATCGGCGGTGGTATCCTCCTCGGTGCTCTCCTCCCCCGAGGATTGGGGATCGGAAGTCGTACTCTCCGCGGAACCCGTGTCACCGGGGGAAATCGGGTCATCGGGAATGAGTATGCTGATATCCCCCCGCGTGCTATCCGTGGTAGGATCGAGGGGGGAAGCGAACAGCAGGGCGCATGAGGACAGCGACAGCAACAGCGCGGCTACCGCGGCCAATACCCCCGTCTTACGGAAGAGATCACCGAGTGCTTTGCGGGAATTGGGCATACAAATCTCCTTTAGCGGCATTCATCAACGGCATACAGCTCCATGGCTCTTTGCAGGCTCTCGGCGGGAGTGAGCAGGGTACTGTATTCCAGACCGCAGGCCCCCCTGTAGCCCGCCCGATCAATGGCATCGAAAATATAGTTGTAGTTCAGCTCTCCCTCCCACAGATCGTGACGGCCGGGGTGACCGGCGGCGTGCAGGTGAGCGATGGCATCCAGATTGCGGGTCACGGTACGAATGATATCTCCCTCCGTAACCTGCTGATGGTATATGTCGTACACGATCTTGACGAAGGGCGAGTCCACCTCCCGCACCAGATCAAAGGCCTCCGAGGCCTTTGTCAGGTAGTATCCGGGGTGATCCACCAGCACGTTCAGAGGCTCTGCCATAACGGTAACGCCGTAATGCTCCAGTATGGGACACGCCAGCTTCAGAGTCTCCACTATGGCGGCGTGCTGAGTCTCCCGCGATGCCCCCGTATCGTTGCCCACCTGAGTAATGGCACGCTTGACCCCCAGCCTTTGGGCGGCCTCACAGGTGCTTTGCAGAGCAGAGAGCCAAAGGTCACGGCACTCGGGAGAGGTGAGCCGCGTTTCAGGCACCAAGATGCTTACCAGCTCCACCCCGGTCTCCCGCAGGGTCGCGGAGACGGCCTCCAAATCCAGCCCTCTCCAATCGTAGGTTTCGGCGGCGGTGTAGCCCCACGCGGCGATCTGCCGAAGGGCTTGGCAAAAGTCCTCTGTATTAGCAACGGGGAAATGACAGGGAATCGGCACGCACAGTCTCATGGCGGTCTCCTTTCGGGATGCATTCTATTACTAAACGTTCAAATTTGGGTTTGTCGTGGAGATTCACGCGCCCGTAAGGGCGCATATCGTACCGCGAGGGTT
>JAZOOM010000226.1:0-10285 GCA_045655025.1 Eubacteriales bacterium
GAATCCTCAAAACTTTCAAAAAGGTGTTATTAAATAATGTTTTTTAAAAGTTTTTGGAGTTCTTAGAACCTTTTTTCAAAAAGGTTCTAAGCCGCCGGAGGCCGTGCCCCTTCGCACCGATAAACAGCAATTTGAAAGCACAACAGAACCCAAAAAGGACTGCCTCCATTCGGTGAGGCAGTCCTTTTCGTTATCTTTGTTATCGTCAGATCGGCAGTACCGCCACGGCAATGCCCACGTAGATGAGCAGGGTGAGGGTATCCACCACGGTGGTGATGAAGGGGGAGGCCATGACGGCAGGGTCAAGACCCACGCGCTTCGCTCCCAGCGGAAGCAGAACGCCCATGAGCTTGGCGAAGACCACGGCACAGAACATGGTAGCCGACACGATGAGGGCTACCTCGATGGTCTCCAGGGTGAACACCAGCTTCAGATCCACCAGCATGGTCTTGGCAAAGCAGGCGGCAGCTACGGTCAGGCCGCAGACAACGGCCACGCGGAACTCCTTCCACAGCACGCGGAAAATATCACGGGGCTCGATCTCCCCCAGCGAGAGTCCGCGGATGATGGTGACGGAGGTCTGGGAGGAGGCGTTACCGCCCGTACCCGTCAGCATGGGCACGAAAACGGCCAGGGACAGGGTGGCGGCATCCAGCACGCTCTCAAAGCGAGCCAGGATGGTACTGGTAAAGGTAGCCGACAGCATGAGGAGGAGAAGCCACGGAACCCGCTTCTTCCAGGTCTCGAATACGGAGGTCTTCAGGTAGGGCTTATCGGTAGGCAGAATAGCCGCCATTTTTTCGATATCCTCGGTGGCCTCGGTCTCCATGACTTCCATAGCGTCGTCCACCGTGACGATACCCACCAGGCGGTATTCGCGGTCTACAATGGGGATCGCCAGCATGCCGTACTTGGCCACGGTAGAGGCCACGGTCTCCTGGTCATCCATGGTGGAGGCGCAAATGATGTCCTCGTCCATGATGTCCTCAATGAGGTCGTCGGCGGAGGCGAAGAGCAGATCCTTCAGGGGCACCGCTCCCTGCAGCACGCGGTGGGAATCCACCACGTAGGCCACGTACACGGTCTCCTTATCCACACCGGTCTTACGAATGCGGGCAATGGCCTCGGCACAGGTCATGTCGCGGCGCAGATCGATGAACTCGGCGGTCATGACGCTGCCCGCGCTGTCCTCGGGGTAGGCCAACAGGCGGTTGATATCGGTGCGGGTCTCGGGAGTGGCGTTCTTCATGATGCGGTGCACCATGTTGGCGGGCAGCTCCTTCAGCATCTCGGTGGTATCGTCCAAAGCCAGCTCCTCCACCATCAGAGAGATCTCTCGATCCGTCATGGCGGTGATGATGCGCTCCTGCTCCTCGATCTCCAGCTCGGCAAATACCGCCGCGGCGGTATCCTTATCCAACAGCTTGAAGACAGAGGGGATACGCTTGGGCGCCAGCTCGTCGAAGAATTCGGCGGCATCAACGGGGTTCAGCTCGGCCAAAGCGTCACGGAAGTCGGCGTAATGGCGGGAGTCCAGCAGGTTCTCCAGATACTCGAACCGACGCTCCATTTCCTGGGGTCTCTGCTCGGCCAGGATCTCCTCCTCCTCCTCGATATCAGCCTCCACTTCCTCAATGGCCTCCTCGATAGCCTCCTCCACGGTCTCCTCGGTGGTCTCCTCCTCGGCGTCCAGCACCTCGTCGTCGTCAGCATCCTCGTAGAGCTCGGTGGGCTCGGCGTAAATGTCTACCACATCCTCCTCATCGGGGGATGCGTCGCGGACTGTATCACGTTCAGGGGGATGACAGTCGGCACGCTTGGCGAGGGTAGCCTCCTCGTCACAGCCTGCTTCACGGGCTTGGGTTTCGTGGGTATGGTCGATCTCGGTACCTCCGACCTCCTTTTCAGTGGGGTCAAACAGTTCATCCTGACGGCTCATATACGGTCATCCTCCTTACTCTCTGCATGATTTGGTTCCATCCCGAGCGCAGACGTCGGGAATGGGCGGCGGGTGGGGCAAGACTTCCCCACGGCTGATTTCAGTATAGCACAATCCTCCCCATTTGTCAACCGTTTTTCTTTATTTTCGGTGAAATTATCCGATTTGAACGAAATTTGGCCAATCAGATCCCCTTAACCTTTGATTATTAGCGCATTCCTATCTCGGAAGAGCCTTTTTCGTCGATTTTGCCCGAAAGAGGCATGAGGAGCCAAGCAAAAAAAAGACCCCTGCGCGAGCAGAGGTCTTTCGAGGCAAATTAAGCCCGATCGGTTGCGATGCGGATGATATCCAGAGCGCCCCAGATGAGAAGGAGGGCAACGATGATCCAACCCATGATGGCCAGAACCAGATTCATAACGATCAGATTCACGAAGAAAGCCAGGATAGCGAAAATCAGCAGGAAGATGCCCAGGAAGAAACGAGGAAGCTCGGGACGGATCATACTCTTCCAAGCCTTGCCGGACAGGATCACACGAACAACGGGGACGATCACGGTGCAAGCTCCCACAATAACACCGACCACCAGGTTATAGGAAGCGGCCAGCACGGCACCCAGCAGGACACCGCCCAGAGAAGCCAAGCAGTCGAACTTACCCGCAACGGTCTTGAAGGTACGGATACCGTGCTCCAAAGCCGCAACGTTACTCACGAGAATGGCAACGCCCCAAATCATGGTAGCCAGCCAAATCAAGGTCTGGGGGCGAATGATCGAGCCCAAAACGATCAGGTCAGCGCCAAACAAAACGCCGAGCACAAGAAAAACCGAACGGTTGATGATACGCATGGATTTAGACATTATGTAGTTCCTCCGTATGAATGAAGTTCGGGAAGCACCCGAATGTTATAATCAAGCCCGAGAATGGGCTTCGATCCAAGAAATGACAGTTTCGGGCAGAATCCCCTCAAGAGATTCTCCGCGCTCCAAACAGGCTCTGGCCAGTGTGGAGGAAATGCCGTCATAGGCCGGGTCTGCCGGCATATACAGGGTTTCGGCACGGGGATTGTGAGCCCGATTGTACAGGGCATGCTTCTGCTCGTACTCGAAGTCCACGGCGTTTCGCACGCCCTTGATGATGAAATCAGCCCCCACGCGATCCACAAGGTCGATGAGCATACCTCCGGCGGTGATGACCTCCACGTTCGGCAGATGCCCGCAAGCGGCTCGCGCCATGGCAAGGCGTTCTTCCGTGGTAAAACGGTAGGTCTTGGCCACCGCTCCCTGCACGTACTTTTGCATGTCGTTGTTCATCACGGCCACGATCACGCGGTCAAAGTGAGCCGCGGCACGAGTGATGACGTCCAAATGCCCCACCGTAATGGGGTCAAAGCTACCGGGAATCAGCGCGGAGCTCATGTCGTTTCCTCCATTTCGGTGTCATATCGACGGGATTTTGACTCATTTTATTATCTCATACATTTATTAACTGAGTATGAACAAAACGGTAGTAAACTTGTTAAATCCACGCAAATGCCCCCATACGACAGGGGATCCGAATGGGGTAACGGATTACGCCTTAGGCGTGAGGATGTTGACGTAAGCGGCACCGTAGCGAGCGAACTTCACCACCTCGAATTTTTCGGCCAGAGGAGTCCCCGTCCCCAGAGGATCGGGCTCGGCGCTCTCCAGCACCAGAATGCCGTGGGGCTTCAGAAGACGGTTCTCCAGAATGGCCTCTACGGCGGCCTTACAGGCCTTCATGGCGTAGGGAGGGTCAATGAAGACGATGTCAAAGGGCTCCTTTCCCCGTCTCTGACGAAGGAATTCGGAAAAGTCCGAGCAGATCACGGTGCAGTCCTCGGAAAGACGGGTCTTCTCGGCGTTCTTCTGAATGATCTTGATCGCGTCCTTGGACTGATCCACAAGAACGGCATGCGCCGCGCCGCGGGACACAGCCTCCAGACCCATTTGTCCCGAGCCTGCGAACAGGTCAAGAACACGGCGGCCCTCCAGCTCGAATTGCAAGCTGGAGAAAATAGCCATTTTCGCGCGCTCGGAGGTGGGACGGGTCATGTCACCCTCCAACGTAACAAGCTGAATGCCGCGAGCGCGGCCGGTAATGATACGCATCATAATCGTGGTGCTCCTTTGTTATGTCGTGATTTCAAACTTGGGTTTAACGGTGAGTTTCAAAACAACCACGTTCCCCCAAATAGCGCAATGGGGCAGGGGCCCCATGTGGCTCACAAAGATGGCTATAGGTGTCAGTTTTTCTTGGCCTATCTTATTTTCTTGAAAGTTTTGGGGATTCTTAAGGGACTTTTTCAAAAGTCCCTTAAGCGGGTGCAGGGCAGAGCCCTGCCGCCCCCGTTAAACAGCAATTTACTTTTTCGTATCGTAATACGCCCGGATGTTCGCCGCGTCCGTTTTGGAAATTCCCTTGACGGCGGCCAGTTCCTCCTCGGTGGCGGATTTGACTCCCGCGATGCCTCCGAAGGCGGCCAGCAGAGCCTTAGCCTTGGCGTCGCCGATGCCCTTGATCTTGGTCAGGCTGGAGTGGGTCAGGGTCTTGCGCTTGGCCGCGTCCATGCGGGACACGGTGAAGCGGTGCACCTCCTCCTGGATACGGTAGACCAGCACGAACACCGCGTTTTCTCGGGCGATGCTGATCTCCCCGTCCTCGGTGCAGAGGGCGCGGGTCTTGTGGAAGTCGTCCTTCACCATGCCGAACACGGGAATGTCCAGCCCCCGCTCGGCCATCAGCTCACGGACAACCCCCACGTGTCCCCGTCCGCCGTCCAGAAGGATCAGATCGGGCAGGCGGGAGAAGGAGCCCTCCCCGTCGGAAAGATGCTCCAGACGGCGATCCAGCGCCTCTCGCATGGAGGCGTAGTCGTCGGTGGTTCCCTCCACGCTCTTGATCTTGAAATAGCGGTACTCCGCCTTATTGAACTTCCCTTCCTCGCAGACGATCATGCCCGCGGTCAGGTGCTCGGTACCCAGGTTGGAGATATCGTAGGCCTCGATGCGGGCGGGATAGCTCGGCAGATCCAACAGCTCCGCCAGCCGCACCAACGCCCCCTCGTCCTTCTCGGCATCCAGTCGGTAACGGCGCACCCGCTCGGCGGCATTGGAGCAGACGAGCTCGCAGAGGGTGCGGACCTGGCCGCGCTCGGGGGTGCGGAGCGTGACCTTATGCCCCGCCAGTTGGGACAGGTACGCGCTCAATCCCTCCAGCTCCTCCTCCTCCAAGGAGAAGGACAGAAGGATCTGCTTGGGGATGAATTCCCTCACACGGTAGTGCTCGCAGAGGAACGCCCCCAAAGTCTCCTCGTCCAGGATACGCTCTCCTCCGGCCAGGAATTCCTCCTTGTCCACCACGGCTCCGCCTCGGATGTAGAACACCGACACGCAGGAGGCCACCTCGTCCCCGTAGAAGCCGATCACGTCCTGTTCGGTGTCGGGGGCGGCCACTACCGTCTGCTTCTGCCGCAGGCGATCCAGGGCGTTTATGGTGTCTCTGCAACGGGCCGCGGCCTCATACCGCTCCGCCTCGGCGTGGGCGTACATCTCCTCGGTCAGCCTGCGCTTGACCTCTCCCGTATTGCCGCGGAGCACGTCGGCGGCCATGGACACGGTGGCGGCATACTCCTCGGGCGTGATCTTGCCCGTGCAAGGGCCACAGCACCGTCCCATCTGATAGTACAGGCAGGGACGCTCCTTGCCGATGTCACGGGGAAAACGGCGGTTACAGGTGGGGAGGGCCAGCACCGTCCGCAGGGTATCCAGAACCGAAAACACGGTGGATACGCCCGAGTAGGGGCCGAAGTACTTGCCCTTGTCCTTGTCCCGCTTACGGGTCATCACGAGACGGGGGTAGGCCTCGTCGGTGATCTTGATGTAGGGGTAGGACTTGGCATCCTTGAGGCGGATGTTGTATTTGGGATTGTGCTGCTTGATGAGGGTGTTTTCCAGCGTCAGGGCTTCCATCTCGGTGGCGCAAAGGAAATACTCGAAATCCCGCGCGGCGGCCACCATGCGGGCGGTCTTGAGATTCTTGGAGCTGTTCTGGAAATACTGGGACACCCGATTCTTCAGCTTGCGGGATTTGCCGACGTAGATGACCCGTCCCTCCCGATCCTTCATGATGTAGACACCGGGACACAGGGGCAGGGCGTTGGCTTTTTCCAGCAGGGCTTTGCGTTCTTCTTCTCTCGTGGGCACGTTGCCCTCC
Organism: Eubacteriales bacterium; assembly: GCA_045655025.1. Lineage (GTDB taxonomy): Bacteria > Bacillota > Clostridia > Oscillospirales > CAG-272 > CAMEON01. The sequence continues at coordinate 6,175 of JAZOOM010000226.1, forward strand.
TGTTCTGCCCCCGCGGGGGCTTATGGGTCGGGGGTTGGGGAGACAGATAAACGGCGCAGGCTGATACCGCGTGGGGTAGAGCTTGCGCCGTTATATCCGAAGCGGTGTGCTTCCTGAATGGGCTATGTACCGCTCGCTGCAAGGCGACGAACGTGCACGGGCCTGTGATTACCGTTACTCGGCGAAGCCCGAGTTGATGAGGGCGGTCAGGCCGTCCAGAGCGGCATCCTCATCCTGGCCGTCAGCAATCAGGGTGATGGTCATGCCCTTGGCGATACCCAGGGACAGAACACCCAGAAGGCTCTTGGCGTTGACCTTGCGATCATCCTTCTCGACCCAGATGGAGCACTTATAGCAGTTTGCCTTCTGAATGAAGAAGGTAGCGGGTCTTGCATGCAGACCGCTGGCGTTCGTGATGACAACTTGACGATTTTTCATGGCTTGATCTCCTGTTTGTGATACGTGGATTCCCAGTGTAGAGCCGGCACCGCAGGTATCCGGGCTTTCAAGCAATACCGTGACGCGCGCTACCGACGCACAGTATGGCCATTTTTATTCGACTATTCTACAGAGTGTAGTATAACAGAAAAACCGCATAAAATCAAGGGTCAAAATTTAGGATTTTTCATAAGCGCAACCGCATTTTTTCTATCATTTTACACAACAAATTCCGCAAATCAGCCGTGGGCGCGGATCTCGGTGATGCGGATGGTCAAAATTGCCCGATCCGTGCGGATGCTGAGCTCGGTTCCGGGGGTCAGATAGCGGTCGTCACCATCCACCAGGAGGCCTCCGTTCATCATGGTTCCCTCCGAGCAAATGAAGCAGCCCGAGGCGGTAACACGGTCGCGCCCCGTGGCATCCACCGCGGGGACAATGGACAGAGCGGGCTTGTAGTCCTCCCCCTCGGTGTCCTCATAGGCGGCGATATAGCCCAGCTTCACCCCATCCTCGGGGTCATAGACGGCATCAAAGCTCCGAATCTCGGCCAGCACGTCCATATGCGTCTCTTCCACGGAAAAATACACAGCGTACATGGGGCGCTCCTCCTGAGCCGTACTCTGCCGGGCGGCATCCATCACGCGGTAGACGATACCGGCTATGGTCGCCAGGATCAACAGCACGATGATGGTGTCGATCACAGACCAGCCTCTCTTGCGGGTAGGCTTATCCCCTGTCTTTTCGGTATGCATAGTTTTTACCTCCTCACAGGTTTACGAAGCGGAGTCGGAAACGGAATCGGTCACGGCTGTCTCCTCACTCTTCTCATGCATGGACACAATGGTACCATGGGCAGCCATGCCCTCCAGACGGAAGTCTCCCTGAGCACCCGCCAGCAGCATGGTCTCTCCCATTCGATAACCCTTACCCTCTCGGTAGTAGGCCTCTGCCTCCACCGTCACGTACAGCGTAACGGTATTACTGCCGTCATCCCATGCCACCAGTATGGTGCGGGCTTGGGTCACGGTGCCCAAGAAGTCGGCATCGGTGTAGGCGGAGCTCCAGATCCCCTTATTCTCAAAGACGTAGCGGCCATCGGGGCCGTACTTCACCGCGTCGGGGGAAATCCCCTCAATCTCAACACAGTAGACCACCGTCCGTGTCTCCCACGTGGGCGCATACAGCTCTCGAACGACTCGAAAACCCATCCATCCGCCCACGATCAAGCCGGCCAGCACCAAGAGCAGGATCACGTCCACCAGAATAGACACCCACAGGCGGCGGTCGCGGCGGCCCATAGCCACCTTTCCCGTTCCCTTGGCGCCTTTAGCAGGATCGGTCGTTCCGCTACTCCCCGTCATAGGACCCCGGATATCCTCCGGCAGACCGGAGCTGCGGCGATCCTCGGATTCATTACGATAGAAGGAAGCCATATCGGTAACTCCTTTTTTGTTTTGATCACCGTCTCCGGAAGAGACGGCTGTCCTCCTCGGGAGTACTCTCCCAAGAGGCGCGTGTCACGTCGTATTCATCGAAAATAACGTTCTCGTAAGCACTGCACAGAGCGATCATGAGCAGAACGGTGAAAAAGACACGGGGGGAGGTGATAAAGCTCCGCACCGAGCCAAAGATCACTACGCCCACAAGGCTTGCCATACCGCCCAGGATCATGGCACGATCCTGGGTGACGGCAGTGTGTTCCAGGCAGGTGAGTCCCTTTTGCAGGAAGAAGAACAGAAGGGCGGCAAACATGATCAAGCCCGGCCAGCCGTAGGCCAGCAGGATCTCGAAAAAGAGACTGCCGCTGTCGGTGACCGCCCCCAGATCCGGAGCGGCGTAGGCGGGATATATGGCCGCAAAGGCCTCCTCTCCCACACCGATGCCGGCGGGATGGTCCCAAACCATATCCCAAAGGCTTTGGTTGAGCTGGAATTTGTAGAGCCTACTGCGGGACAGAATGGTTTTCAGGGAATCCGTAACGGGGTAGAAATAGCTCAACCACACGAAACCGCATCCCAGAGCGGGTACAGCCAGCACGCCGGCAGAAAGCCAGCGGTGATGCAGGAAGAGGAAAAAGAGCACCGTTACGGCAATGATGCAGAACATAGCGCTGACCGAGTTGGTCATAACGATGAGCATGGCATTCAAGGCCACGAAGCACATGCCCATTACGCGGCGGAAGAACCGCTTGGTGTGCATCATGTAGGCGTAGAGCCAGGGGAAGGACAACACCAAGTAAAGCTCGGAATGCTCCACCCACAGGGTCGAGAGGCGCTCGTACCCGTCACGGAAGCCGTTGATGATGGCATCTCCGGCGCGAGATCCCTCCAGCCAGGAAAGGCTGTCCGCGGGTATCAGGCGAAGGTAAGCCAAGGCCGTCACAAGTGCCACGGATATGCCCACGCCCCAAAGGCAACGGCGAACGTACGCGCGGGTCGTGATCAAATTGACCACCAGAAAATACGCGCTACAGGAGATCGCCAAAAACAGGGTGACCGTAACCGAGTTCGCCGTCAGCCCGCCGCCCACACAGCCGTAGGTCAGCATGAGTGCCATCAGAATGAACACCACGCGATCCAGCAGCCCAAAGCGAATGGTACGGTGGAGGAACAGCAGCTTGGCACCGTAGCTCAACCAGGTCAGCAGAATGAGAACGGTGGGTATGATGATAAAGTTCCGATTGGCCCAAACAGCGGGGAGCATCACGGTGAAGAGCACCACGCCGGCCTCGGGGTAAGCGAAGATCATGCCCTGCACGCCCAAACAGATCAGGCACAGCGGGATCAGCAGAGGATGGCTCCACAACGCCAGGCAGGCCGCCAGGGCGCCCAGCAAGGGCATGGGATAGAACAGCAGATTCCACCGCTTGCCGCGGGGAATATCCAGGCTCTCCCGAGGGATCCCCAAAAAGGAGAACAGCAGGAGGGACGTCAATCGACCGGTGCTCAACGCCCCCGCCATGGTCTTTCGAGTCAACAGCAAGGGGAGGGACAGGAATGCCAGCAAAGCCGATTGGATCATATCCCCAAGGGCGGGCGTCAAAGCGGGGTAAAAATAGGGGAGGACAAAGTAGAAGGCCACGCCGCATAAGCCTTGGGTCAGGCCAAACAAGCCGTACAAGGCCGCGGGACAGCTCAAAAAGCCCCGAAATATGCCCCGAAGCAGGACGAACAGGCGGCTTCCCTCCGCCGCCTTGACCAGCCTCATACGGGCGAAAGACATGGGGGCGCAGGCGTGGCGGCGGGTACGAACCCGCCCGTAGGAAATGGCGGACTCGGCTCGGCGGTAGCCCGTCATGAGCCGTCCCATCCGGGAGCTCAGAATCAACGCGTACAGCCAAGCGGTACCGCGGTTCAAGCCGTCCCACAGGAGGCTTCCCCGTTTTCTATTCGGTTTTTCCGGTCTTTCCATGGGTATTCCTCCTTTCGGATGATATGTATGGTATCCGTTTTACTCCTCGGAGGTCTCCTCCGGGGGCAGAAGGTCGGGGCGCTGACGGCGGGTCAGCTCCAAGGCGGCCTCGTGACGCCACTCGTCGATCTTCTTGTGGTCTCCCGACAGAAGCACGGGAGGCACCTTCATGCCGTGGTAGTGCACGGGTCTCGTGTACTGGGGATACTCCAGAAGCCCCGAGGAAATGCTCTCATTCTCGTAGCATTCGGGAGCGGCC
>JAZOOM010000227.1:0-3912 GCA_045655025.1 Eubacteriales bacterium
TCGGCGAAGTTTGCGAAAGGTTTTGGATTCCAAAGAACTTTAAAAAAGCATTGTTAAATAATCCTTTTTAAAAGTTTTTGGAGATCCAAGAACCTTTTGCAAAAGGTTCTTGGCGGGTGCAGGGCAGCGCCCTGCCGCTCCTCGTCAAACCCAAATTTGAACATTGATTAAGCCGTTACATTCCCCATTAGAATATGAAAATCACCCCTGCCCGCTCTTCATGAGCCGTACCGTATTATACAACCATGCGGCGGTATCCATGCGGGTCATGGATCGGGTCGGGTGGGCGTTTCCGTCGGGAACAGTGAGAATGCCCAAGGCGCGGAGGGAGGTAAAGGCCTCCTCCGACCAGGCGGGAAGGGAAGCCTCATCCGCAAAGGCGGTGACGGTGTCCTCCACGGCGTAGCCGATGATGTTGGAAAGGATCACGGCGGCCTCCGCGCGGGTGATGCTGTCATGGGGGTTAAAATACACCTTGCCGTCTACCGTCTTGCCTCCAATGTAATGCTTCTCCACCGCGTAGCTGACGAAGGGGCGCATGGCCGCAGGGATGGAATCGGTATCCGCAAAGGTCAGGGCGGGAGCACTTGCCACCTGCTCCGCAGTGACACCGGCGGCTTGCAGAGCCGTGATCAGGAATTCTACCCGTGAGATGCTTTCATGGGGCTTGAAGTAGGTCTCTCCTCCTACCCGCGTGCCGTTCATCAGACCGGCGGCAGATACGGAGAGAATGGCGGAGGCATGGTCCTCCCCGTCGATGTCGGAGTAGGTCACCACATCGGGACGCGGGGTGACGGTGATGCTCACCGTGGCAGAGGTGCTGTAGTTGCCGTAGCGGTCGCGGACGACGTAGTCAAAGCTGTCCCGTCCCACAAAGCCGCTGTCGGGGGTATAGACGTAGGCACCTGTGTGGCGGTCGGTGAGGGATACGCGGCCATGGGAGGCATAGCGGACGATCTCGTAGGTGATCTCGTCCCCCTCGGGGTCGTAGGCCGAGACGGTGCCGGCGGCGGGAACGTCCTTGTAGGTCTCCACGTTCAGAGAGATGGAAGGAGCCAGGGCGACGGTGGGGGTGTAGTTCAGCCGATCCAGTAGGCAGAGGCGGCAGGTCATAACGTAGTCGCTGCCGTTGACCGAGATCTGCATGGTAGTCTCGGAGGGGGAGCTGTCGTCTGCGGCGGCGAAGGAGAGGATGGACAGGCTTCCTGCGGAGATGACCTGCCCCTCAGCCGCTCCCACGGATCCCACGAACAGTGTTCCCTCACTGGGAGCGGGAAGCTTTTGCACCGTGATGTAGTTCAGCTCCGAGAGGTTCATGGCGCGGCGGATGTCCTCGGCGGTGAAGGACAGCTCGTTACCGCAGAGCCCCGCGAAGACCAGCTCTTCCTTGGCGGCCATGACGCGGAGTCCGTAGGAAACAGCGGGGGCGATGGAGCGGTCGGGAAGCGTGCCCACGGAGGTGCTGTTCAGCGGCCTGCTTTCGGTCTCCCCCGTGTTCTGCGCGGACGTTTCAGAAATGGGGATGATCTCCGCGGAGGCGGACAGGGTAAGGGACAAGAGCATGCCCACCAGCAGGGTGGTCAGGAGCAGCATACGTGCCCATGGGCGGTCGAGTGGATATTGTTTCATGGTAGATCCCCCTTGGATAGATGTTTGCAGTATTCTATGAGCCATTCTGAGAGAATATACCCGAACTTTTCCCTTGCCCCTTGATTTTCGGGGCGGTCTATGGTATAATTGAAAGCAGAATGCGGAAAGGATGGCGTTGTCCCATGAAACTGAAAACCGTCTACGTCTGCACCGAGTGCGGTGCGCAATCCCAGAAATGGCTGGGAAAATGTCCCCATTGCGGGAAGTGGAATACGCTGGTGGAGGAGGTCATAGACACCTCTCCCGAGGAGACCAAGGCTCCGAGGCGCACCTCCATGGCCGGTTTGGGAGGCGACAATCGGGCGGCGAAATTCCGTGACATGGAGCTCCCCTCCTACATCCGTACCGACACGGGACTGTCCGAATTGGATCGCGTGCTGGGCGGTGGTCTGGTGACGGGCTCGGTGGTGCTTCTGTCGGGTGAGCCGGGTATCGGTAAATCCACCCTGCTCATGCAGATCTCCGACGTGCTGGGACAGAATCGGAAAGTGCTCTACGTCTCCGGCGAGGAATCCGGGGGGCAGCTCAAGCTCCGCGCCAAGCGTCTGGGGGTTACGGGCGAACAGCTCTACATCCTCACCGAGACCAATCTGGAAAACATCCTGGCCGAGGCCCGTGAGGTAGGTCCCGACGTCATGATATTGGACTCCATCCAGACCATATACTCCGACAAGGTCAATTCCGCCCCGGGAAGCGTGACCCAGGTGCGGGAGTGCGCCTTGGCCTTTCTGAACAAGGCCAAAAGCGAGGGAATCTCCATGCTGTTGGTGGGACACGTGAACAAGGAGGGAGGAATCGCGGGTCCCAAGGTGCTGGAGCACATGGTGGACGCGGTGCTCTACTTTGAAGGGGAGCGTCAGCAGGCCTACCGCATCATCCGTGCCGTGAAGAACCGTTACGGCTCGGTCAGCGAGATCGGCGTATTCGAAATGACCGATCGCGGGTTGGAGGAGGTGGCCAATCCCTCGGAAATGCTCCTTTCGGGTCGTCCCAAGGGCGTTTCGGGTAACTGCGCCCTTTGCACCATGGAGGGCACCCGTCCCATCATCGCGGAGGTGCAGGCATTGGTAACGCCCACCGTATTCCCCGCCCCTCGTCGGACGGGCAACGGTGTAGAGTACAACCGCATGTGCCTCATTCTGGCGGTGCTGGAAAAGCGGTTGGGTCTGAAATTCTACCAGAACGACGTATATATGAACGTCATCGGCGGTCTCTCCGTGGGGGAGCCCGCGGCGGATCTGGCCATTGCCACCGCCCTCGTCTCCTCCCTCACCGACCGTGTCGTCCCCGACGATCTCATCGTGATGGGTGAATTGGGTCTGGCGGGTGAATGCCGCGCCGTATCCAATCTGGAGCAGAGAGTACGCGAGGCCGCTCGCTTGGGCTTTACCCGCGCCATTGTCCCTTACCGCAACGTGGAAAAGCGTCCCATCGAGGTGGAGGGCATGACCGTTATTCCCGTCAAGAGTGTGTTCGAGGTGATCCGCGAGCTGAAGGGGATCGAATGATTCGAATAAAACAGGAGCTGTCTCCGAGGGGAGGCGGCTCCTTTTGAATTTTTTTGAAAACGGTACGTCGATCACAAAAACAGCGGTCTCATCTGCTCTCCCCGCAACGCTCTTTCCAATGCCTCGGGTACTCGGTTAAAGTCTGCCACGAGGGAGTGGGGCTTGTTCACGGGATCGTCCTGCCGCAGGGGAGTGAAATAAACGCTCTTGCGGGAGAGGAGCGTTCCGATGTTGCGGAGATTGGCGGATAGGGCGTCGTTGGAGGCAAGGGTGATGAGCAGAGGACGGTCGGAGCGCAGGTGTGCCTTGGCCGCCATGCATACGGGGGTGTCGGTGATGCCGTTGGCCAGCTTGGCCAGGGTGTTGCCCGTGCAGGGGCAAATGACCAGGGCGTCCAAAGGGCGGGCGGGGCCCAAGGGCTCTGCCTCGGGATTCGTGCGGACGGCGGAATGCCCGCAGATGGACTCCACCCGTGCCGTAAGGTGGTCGGCACGGCCGAAGCGGGTGTCGGTGGAGGCGGTGATCTCGCTGAAAATGGGGAGGATGTCGTAGCCCTGCTCCTTCAAGCGGATCAGAATCTCCACCGAACCCGCATGAGTGCAGAACGATCCGCACATGGCAAATCCGATCATGGGGTGTTGCCTCCTTCCTGACGTTCGTTGACCTTTTCCCCGTCGCGGGACAGAGATTCCAGTATGCAATCCGCTATGATGCGCCCGGCATCCCGCGGGGCGTAGCTGCCGGGCAGGGAGGG
>JAZOOM010000228.1:0-1531 GCA_045655025.1 Eubacteriales bacterium
ATTCCAAAGAACTTTAAAAAGCATTATCAGATATTCATTTTTTAAAGTTCTTAGGATTCTTAAACCCTTCTTTCAAGAAGGGTTTAAGCGGGTGCAGGGCAGAGCCCTGCCGCTCCCCGATAAACAGCAATTTACTTTACAAATTCTCTTGCCACCTTGCCCAGTCTCGCAACACCCTCGACGATCTGTGCGTCGGAGGGGGTAGAGTAATTGAGACGGAAGGACATGGAGCCCTCGGTCACGTCGCAGTTGAAGGTGGCACCGGGGACGATCATGAGCTTTTCCGCCATGCAGGCCTTGAGGAATGCCGTGGCCTCCACCCCGTCGGGGAGCGTCACCCAGATGAACAGACCGCCCTCGGGGCGGGTAAACTTCACGGAGGAGGGAAGCTCCTTCTCCAGACAGTCCAGCATGAGGCGGCACTTACGGCCGTACACTTCACGGATCATGGAAATGTGAGCGTCCAGATCGCACTCGGTCATGAACTTGTAGCACAGCATTTGGAAGAACTGGTTGGTGTGGACGTCCTCGGACTGCTTGGCCACCACCATCTTGGCGGCGACCTCCTCGGGAGCCACCACGAATCCCACGCGCATGCCTGCGGAGAGGATCTTGGAAAAGGAGGAGCAGTAGATGACCAGCCCCTCGGTGTCAAAGGACTTGATGGTGGGGATCTCTTCGCCCGCAAAGCGCAGCTCGCCGTAGGGGTTGTCCTCCAGGATCATGAGACCGTACTTCTTGCAGACCTCGTAGATGGCCTTTCTCTTTTCAAGAGAGGTGGTGATGCCCGCGGGATTCTGGAAGGTGGGAATGATGTACAGAAGCTTGGCATTGGGGGTAGCCTTGATGGTGGCCTCCAGAGCCTCCACGTTCATTCCGTCCTCCTCAATCGGGACTCCTACGGTGTTGTAGCCGCAGGAGCGGAAGGCGTTCAGACCGCCGATGAAGGTGGGATTCTCGCAGATGACGGTGTCCCCCTCGTTGCAGAAGACCTTTGCGGCCAGCTCGATGCCCTGGTTGCCGCCCGAGACGATGATAGTGGTGTCGTTGAAGGTGTCACCATTGGCCACAGACTTGCCGATGCCCCAGACTGTCTTCTGTCTCTCGGCCACGGCGCGGCGGAGAGGCTCGTAGCCGTCGGTAGCGCCGTACTGCAGGGCGGTGGTGGAGTCGTTTGCGAATATATCGGCGGCGAAGCGGGCGAGATCAGAGACGGGGAAGGTCTCGGGGGCAGGGTTACCTGCGGCCAGGGAGATGGTGTCGGCATCCTTGGGGGCTTTCAAAATTTCACGGATCGCCGAGGGCTTGAGGGAGGCGATCTTGTCGGAGAAGGTATAGGTCATGACGGAATTTCCTTTCGTGGGTAGGGGGATTTATGATAGTATATTGTAGCACAAAACGGGGGGATTTGCAAGGAAAATGTGGTTGTTAACATTTTTGGGGAAAACTATTAACAAAATATTCACCTTATTCTGGATTTATGCGGTATAATATGGTAAAATAACAACAAAATCAAATCAGAGGAGGAATT
>JAZOOM010000229.1:0-4484 GCA_045655025.1 Eubacteriales bacterium
TTGGGGATTCTTAAGGGACTCGCGATATTTGCCGAAGGCAAATTCGCCCCGAGCGAAGCGAGGAGATTTTCAAAAGTCCCTTAAGCGGGTCCCGCCGAGCTTGCTCGGCATGCAGTGCCCTGGCCGATAAACCCAAATTTGCAGTGTTCAATTCTCAACAAGGAGAATCATATGGAAGAAACCAACAAGTCCCCCATTGTGGTATCTATTGCCGGCCTTCCCAAGCGTAAGCAGAAGAAGGTGGTGAAGCGCATCACCAAGGAAGTGACCAAGGATAAGGGATTTAAGAAGTCTGTTAAGAAGAATAACAAGGCCACGGGGCAGAAGCTTCCCAAGGCCGTGAAGGAGGCCGCCGTCAAGGCCGCCGTGGAGGCGACTTTGGGCACCAAGACGGGTGAGCCCGCCATCCCTGAGAAGAAGACCGGGCTGGAGATCTACACCGAGCTGGTGGGGAAGTTCTCCGCCGCACGTAAGAAGAGCAAGAAAAAGCAGGCTAAACGGCTCAAGGCCGCCAAGAAGGAGGGCTATGATCCCTCCTCGGGTCTGTATAAGCTGAAGAAGGCGGACAAGATCAAGACCGCCAAAAAGCTCAAGGCCTACAAGCCGAAAAAGAAGAAGAAGTAAGGAGGGACTTACCATGAGTGAAGCAACCGCCGCAAGAAAGAGGATCGCCGTCATTACGGGCGCGTCCTCTGGCATGGGTCGGGAATTCGTCCTGGCTCTGGACAAGCAGCAGGAGTTTGACGAGCTGTGGCTCATTGCCCGCCGTCGGGACAAGCTGGAGGCGCTGGCTACCGAGACCCGCGCTCCCGTCCGTGCCATTTCCCTCGATCTGGGTGTGCAGACCGAGATCGACAAGTATAAGGAGCTGCTGGAGACCGAGCAGCCCGATGTCCGCGTGCTGGTCAACGCCGCGGGATTCGGTAAGTTCAAGGCCTTCACCGACCTGTCGCTGGAGGAGCAGCTGGCCATGATCGACCTCAACGACAAGGCGCTGGTCTCCATGACCTACCTCACCCTGCCCTATATGACCGAGGGCTCCTGCATCTACCAGCTGGGTAGCCTGTCCTCCTTCCAGCCCGTGCCCTACATCAACGTGTACGGCGCGTCCAAGGCTTTCGTCCTGAGCTTCTCCCGCGCCCTCAACAAGGAAATGCAGAAGCAGAAGCGAGGTATTCGGGTCATGGCGGTCTGCCCCGGCTGGGTCTCCACCGACTTCTTCGACCGCGCCGTGGTGGACAACGACACCATCGTGTACTACAACCGATTCTACACCGCCGAGGCCGTGATCAAGCGCGCCCTGAAGGACATGAAGAAGGGGAAGGACGTTTCCATCTGCGGATTCCCCGTCCGTACCCAGGTGCTGGCCACCAAGCACCTTCCCCATGGCATCGTGATGGAGATCTGGTGCAAGCAGCAGAAAAAGTAAATTTTTTCCGTGAGGTTTTCCTCTTTTCCTGCGACTAATTAGTGAAGGGCATTACGCCCATTCGGAAAGGAGTGTCCCATGAAAAACGAATCCACCCGTGTCAAAGCTCTGCGCCTCCTGTCTCCCATCTTGATCTTTCCCCTGCTGTTCCTGCCGTACTCGCTGTTGAACAGTGCGGTGATCGTGGAGATCTTCGGTTGCGGTTGCCCCACCCTGTCCACCGACGGTGTGGCGGTGTACTCTCAGTTCAACGCGAATGACTTCACCGCCTGCTTCTGGTTCGCCGTGGCGGTGGGAGCGGTGCTACTGGCCTTCTTCCAATCCCAAAAGGTCATGGCCGCCCGTATTCCCCTGCGTGTTCTGTACCTCACGGGTGTCGCGGTCATGTCCCTCGCGTTTGCGTTTGCTTTCAACCGCCTCATGATGTGGTGCTGATACGAAAAAGGGTGTTTCCCGCGGGAAACACCCTTTTTCGTTGCTTTATTCGGGAATCAATACGTCCCCGCCCTCGGTGATCCAAGCCTCTTCAATGCTTTCGGCGTTCTCAACCAGCAGGGATCCGTCCTCGCTGATCCGCCCGTCGTAGGTGATCAGCACGTGATCACCCACGCTGATCAGCGCGTTACATACGCGGCTGAGCTTCTTGTCCGTGACGTCAACCGTGAACACCAGACCGTCCTCGGGGTTCTTCATCATGATGGAATCGTCCACTTTCACGTAGCCATCTCCCTTCTCGGTGACGGTACCCACAATATAGTACGCGGGAGCCTTCTCCTCGGGCAGAGGCTCGGTCATGTGAGCCTTGACGTAGTCGATGACCTCACGGGCGGCATCTACGCCGATGAAGTAGTTATAGCCGTACTGCTCGATATTGGTAATGATATAGCCGTTATCATTGACGGCAAAGGACTGATTGCGTATTCCCAGCACCTCGGAGGTGGCGGAAAAGCCGATCCTTTCCTTATCATAATGATGAATGTTGAAGCTTTCTTCAAAGGAGTTCTCTGTAAAGGGCGCGTCGCCGTACTTCTCTAAAATAGCCCATACCTCGTCGCTGTGCTCGGCGGACAGAGCAAATTTGTCATATTTTGAACTGCCTCCATCCCATCGCTCATGATACAGGGCCGTGAGAGGAAGCACCTCGGAGAGCTTGCGGGTTTCCATAAACTCTCCCAACGTTTTGGGCGGATCGTACTCCCTTTCACGTTCAAAGCGGTAGATCTCACGATCCCCCTCGAATTGCACCGCCACAACGCTGTGGTCGGGGGAGAAGGTCAGGGAGTAGATCGCGCAGGGGATGCCGTGACGCGCGTTGTCCTGATCCCACGCGAAGCCGTAGGCCTCGCCGTCCGCCAGCCACTCGCCCAGATAGTTGGTGACCGTCCCTCTCATACGGTAGGTCTTGCCGTCCAAATCCAGATTCGTGTACCGCTCATCGTCGGTCATATCCTCCCAGCCCCACTCGATGGAGGACTCGGGGATCATGTAGTTGATATCCTTCCGCTCCCGCAGATCGTCCCAGAACGCACCGTTTGCGGGGGCGTCGGTTTGGATCTCGGGGGTGGGCTTCGCGGGGGATTCGGTTTGGGTTGTGATGCCGCCGTCGGGTCTGTCCATAACCATACCGAACCATGCTCCGGAGGTCACGCCCACGGTCAGCAAGCATACCGACGCTGCCAATACCACCCGACGGGTGTTTTTGTGCTTTTTGGCCTGCTCGGCCAGCTCTTCATTTCGACGGCGCAGCACGTCCGCCGCCATTTGCTCATAGGTCTTCATTCGTAATACCCTCCTTTTCCAGCTGGGCTTTCATCGACAGGCGGGCACGGTAGATCAGGGAATCGGTGGCGTGGACGGTCTTTCCCAGCACCCCCGCCGCCTCCTTGATGGACAGATTCTCAAAGTACACCAGCCACAGCACCTGGCGGTGGGTGGGGGTGAGCCGTCCCAGGGCGCGGTGGACGATCTGCTTGCGCTCGTCCTTCAGGTAGGCCTCGCTCACGTCCTCGTCGGCGGGGGGATCAAAGCCCTCCTCCGAGAGTGCCTCCAAAGAGAGGATCTCCCGTCGGCTCATTCTGCGGAGATGATCCGCCGCCACCCGACGCCCGATGGCGTACAGGAAGGTCTTGAAGGCGCATCTTCCGTTGAATTTCGGCTTTTTCACCGCCAGCCGCACGAAGGTGTCCTCGCACAGCTCCTCGGCTAAGGCGTAGTCGCGGGTCATGCTGTGGAGAAAGAGGATGAGGCCGTCCTTGTAGTCCCGTATGATCTCAATAAAACCGCTGTCGTCGCCTTCCAGAAAACGGCGGTAGCTACTTTCACCGTTGTCCATGGATAAGCTCCTTTCCGAAGGGGGATTCTTGCCCCTTCACCAGTTAGTTGTCGCGTCTGCGGAAAAACTCACGGTGGTTTTTTGATTTTTTTGAAAGAATTTCAAATTTGGGTTTGGCGGGGAGTTTCAAATGTTTGTAGGGGCGATTCACGAATCGCCTGTATAATGAAAAACATTCGTACACCTTGCCTTTTAGGGGCAGCGGGCGATTCATGAATCGCCCCTACGGTGATGGGAGCCTCCCCGATAAACCCCAATTTGATAACTTCAACCCCTACCGAAAAAGGCGCCCATGCGGACGCCTTTTCTATTATGACAGATCAATACAGAGGATACTTCTCGCAAAGCCCCTTGACGATAGCTCTGCACTCGTCGGCGGAGTTTTCGAAGTCGGTCGCCACCATCTTGAACAGGCGAGCAATGACCTTCATGTCCTCCTCTACAAGGCCGCGAGTGGTCACGGCGGGAGTACCCACGCGGACGCCCGAGGTCACGAAGGGCTTCTCGGGGTCGTTGGGGATGGCGTTCTTGTTGACGGTGATGTGCACCTCGTCCAGACGCTTCTCCATCTCCTTGCCCGTGATGTGCATGGGGCGGAGGTCAACCAGCATGAGGTGGTTGTCGGTGCCTCCCGAGACCAGATCGAAGCCCTCGGCCACCAGAGCCTCAGCCAGAGCCTTGGCGTTCAGCACGACCTGATGCTGGTAGGTCTTGAAGGAATCC
>JAZOOM010000230.1:0-6129 GCA_045655025.1 Eubacteriales bacterium
CTTCTAAGAATCCTGTGCCAAGCATATTGATCGCTTACCCATCGTATCTCCCAATGGTATATACCACTTGTATCATAAAACCATACATAAGATTACCACCTTCTTTTTTAAAATCACATCATACTTTTGACAAAATCCCAATCAGTTTTACAAAAATAGCACCTCAAAATATAACTTTTGAGGTGCTAAATTGGCGGAGGCAGAGGGATTCGAACCCCCGTGGGCTTTCAGACCCAAGCTGTTTTCAAGACAGCCTCGTTATGACCGCTTCGATAACCCTCCATAGGTCATGAAAACTCCCCGAACAGCCGCCAAACCGTCTTCTTATGACCGCCTCGACGCCTATCCGCGCCGAATTATTGTACCACAATCTCCTTTTCTTTGTCAAAACGTGGAAGGAAAAGGCAATAGGAAAATTCGGATAATTTCTCCGAGTAACGGCAACACCGCATTGCGCTCTTTGCGTTTATTTCAAGAAATCACCTTCGTGAAATTGTTTCTCTCCGGCCATGAAATTTTCAAAATCCTCTTGCAAAATTTCATCAAAAGTAGTATAATTGATAGTTGGGCATAATATTTCCCAAAACGACCAAAGGAGACACCATGGCCACCAAAACACTCGTCATGACCGAGGGCTCCCTCGGGAAAAAGATATTGCTGTTCAGTCTGCCGCTGATGTTGTCCAATCTGCTGCAGATCCTCTTTACCATGGCCGACGTGGCGGTCGTGGGACGTTTCGCCGGCGCACTGGCTTTGGGTGCGGTTGGATCGACCACCACCTTGGTCATGCTGTTCACGGGATTTATCATCGGCTTCAGCACCGGTATCAACGTGCTGGTAGCCCGCTTCTGCGGCGCGAGGGATATCCGCAACACAAAAGAAACCGTTCACACCGCCGCCCTTCTCAGCTTGTGCCTCGGTCTTACAGTCATGGGTATCGGACAGCTGCTCATCCGTCCGCTGCTCACCCTCCTGAACACCAAGGAGGATCTGATAGAGGGTGCTGTCCTGTATCTCCGCATCTACTTTTCGGGCATTCCCGCCCTTGCTCTGTTCAATTTCGGGAACGCAGTTTTCAGCGCCGTGGGTAATACCAAAAAGCCTCTTCTCTTCCTCTCGCTGTCGGGTGTCTTCAACGTGATCCTGAATCTGGTCTTTGTCATCGGTCTTCATATGAGCGTAGCCGGCGTGGCCTTGGCCAGCATCATTTCCCAGTACCTGTCGGCTCTCCTCATCCTCGTCTCCCTGCTGCGTGAGAAGGGGAATCACAGTCTTCGCCTGTCGTCTCTGCGATTCTACGGAGATAAGGCCATCAGGATTTTGAGTCTGGGCATCCCCGCAGGCTGTCAGAACGCCATTTTCCACATCGCCAATCTCTTCATCCAAGCCGCCGTTAACTCCTTCAATACCGTTATGGTGGCCGGTAACGCCGCCGCCGCCAATGCGGACGGTCTCGTCTACGACATTATGGCCGCTTTCTATACCGCCTGCTCCAGCTTCATGAGTCAGAACTACGGTGCGGGCAAGAAGGAACGGATCCTGAAAAGCTACTTCATCTCCCTCGCCTACGCCTTTGGCATCGGAGCCCTGCTGGGTCTTTTGCTTTTGACCTTCGGGCGTCCGTTCCTGTCCCTGTTCACCAAGGATGCGGCGGTCATTGAGGCAGGTATGGCGCGGCTCACGGTCATGGGTCTTTCCTACGGCGTATCAGCATTCATGGATGCGTCCATCGCCGCCTCCCGCGGTATCGGAAAAAGCCTGTGGCCTACGGTTATCGTCATCATGGGCTCCTGCGTCTTCCGCATTATATGGGTCTATACCATTTTCGCCCACTTCCGCACCATTGAATCTCTGTACCTGCTCTACGTCTTCTCCTGGAGCATCACGGCCGTCTTTGAGATCCTCTATTTCAGCCATAGCTACCGTAAGAAAATACGTACCATGCATTCTGTCACTCTACCTCATAATTAATCTAAGGAGATTTCCCTATAATGTCACCAACCACCAACGAATGGTCCAAGCACCGCGTGCATCAATGTGCCACCCGTCTGTTCCTCTACTGTTTTCTGGCCTACACCTGCAGCTACATCGGCCGCAAGAATTTCTCCGCCTGTATCCCCGCCATGATCGACGAGGGATTTATGGCCCTTTCCTTCGGCGGCACCGTCAATTCCGCCTATATGCTGGTCTACGGTGCGGGGCAGATGCTCAACGGCGTCATAGGCTCCAAGATCAAGCCCCGTTACATGATCGGCATGGGACTGTGCGGCGCGGGGCTCTGCAATCTGGCCATGGGTCTGACACCCCTCGCGGCATGGATGCCTTTGATCTGGGCCTGTAACGGTCTCTTTCATTCCATGCTCTGGGCCCCCATCATCCGCACCTTCACGGACCTTCTCCCCGGGGGGCACCGTGAAAAAGCCGGTACCAACATCGCCGCCTCCTGCTCCATCGGTGCGGTATTGGCGTTTCTCATCCCCGGCTTTATCCTCAAGTATGCCAATTGGCGGGTGGTCTTCTTCGTATCCGGAGGACTTCTGCTCATGGCGTTCCTTGTTTGGGTCATTGGCAACAGAGCCCTGTCCGCTTACATCAAAATGATGGAGGAGGCCTGTGTCGCCGAGCGAAAGGCCCTCCGTGAGCTTGCCGACGCAAAGAAATCCGCCAAAACGAGCATACCCAAAAAAGACGGAATCCGCGCCCTGCCCGGTGTCATGATTGCGTCCGGGCTCTGGGTGGTGCTATTCGGCCTTGTTTGCAACGGAGCGCTCCGTGACGCGGTAGAGTCATGGGCCCCCTCCTTTCTGGCCGATCAGTTTCAGCTGGATAGCTCTCTGGCCGCCATCATCGCGGTCATTATCCCCATTGTCAGCATTACAGGTACGTATTTTGCCAATTGGCTTTTCGAGAAAAAAACAAAAAATGAGTTAACGACCTCCTTTGTTATGTTCGCCATAGCAACGGTGTGCCTGGGCGGTCTCATGCTCTGCCGCCCCTTGGGCGCTGTGCCCTGCGCCTTTCTGATGGCCGTCAGCGTATCCGCCATGTGGGGTGCCAACCACATGTTCCTAACGGTGATTCCCTATCGCTTTGCCCCCCTCGGTCTCTCCTCCGCCATTACGGGAATACTCAACAGCATCATATATTTCGGCACCGCCCTTTGTTCCGCGCTCTACGGCATACTGGCTGAAAAGGTAGGCTGGAGCGTTCTGCTGATCATCTGGCTCTGCGTTGGTTGTCTGGGCGTGATCTTCTGCCTGCTGGGTGCCCGATTTTGGGGCCGCAAGAGGCTCGAGTTGGACGCGGGAAAAATCTGATCTTGTTCTGCCCGCATCATTTCAACGCATGGAAAGGCTCGAAAACGGTATGACAAAGCAAGAATTCCTTACATATTGCCTTGAAACCTACGGCACGGAACCGGACTATCCCTTTGACGACCGGATGGAATCGGCGGTGTGCAAACACAGGGACAGCCGCAAATGGTACGCCATTTGTCTGCGTGTATCACGAAGAAAGTTCGGTATGACCGGCGACGACGTCATCGACGTGGTCAATCTGAAGCTTCCGACCGAAATGTTCGGATCCTTCGGGGCAGAGGTGGGGGTATATCCCGCCTACCACATGAACAAGCTCCATTGGGTCTCCGTGCTGTTGCCCGACGCCCCCGAGGATGTGGTACAGTTCCTTGTAAACGTGAGTTTTGAAGCCACGAAGGACCGTAAAAAACGGAAAAGATAACTGCTCCCCCAAGTTCTGCGTTCCATATTCAACGCAAAAGTCCGACTCCGGTAAAGAGTCGGACTTTTCTTTTGGAGCTGATTGCGGAATATTGGTATATCTCATACGTAAAAAACGTCTTCCCATGCAGAAAAATCGGCCGAGCCTTAGCGGTTCAGCCGATTTTTCTATGACGGAGAACACCTTATCAGCGTCTCTTTTGCAAGCTTGTATGCTCAACCCTCCTGGTTGGCTAATGCCTCCATCTGGATCAAGGCTTCATTGACAACCTTGTACAGCTTCACAACAGCGGGAGACAGCTGGGCAATCGTCAGATCAGGGTCGACGACATGGTTACCGCTTGCATCCACCGTATAGAATTCAGAAAGCGAAGCATAGGTTTCCTCAATCAGATCAATACCTACACCGGCATAATCGTGATCATCCATGAGTCTCTTGGCATCGTTCAGGAGAGATTGTAGCGTCGCAACAGCTTGTGCATCCTTTGCGGTCACAATATCCTTAATGCTGACGCCCTGCGCAACACTGTGGGTGTACTTATTCAGCTTATAGGTTTCACCCTTTATGTTGAAGTCATATCCATCCACAAGCGTGTAGGTGTCCGCGTCGGCTATCCAGTTATCCGTTACGAAGGAGCCTGTGCCGTTGCCGCCGTTGTAGGAAACTACGTTAGCGGTACCGGCGTAGGTGCTTCCGATTCTGTACCAGTCGCTGATCTTGTTTCCGTTCTCGTCTCGGTCACACGTGAAGACCACCACGTAGACGGGCACGTACCTTCCCGCATTTATCAAGGGGTCTACGGTCAGATACAGCGTCATCTCACATCCGTACCCGTAGAAGGGTTGTCCGGTGTTGTTCGGAGGCAGAGCGGTGTAATCATCTCCGGTTCTGTTGTTCCAGTCCAGATTTTCGTGCTTGATCAATACGGTAGCATCCATCTGATCCTCACCCACCGAGATCTGCAGCTGACCTGCAAACAGGGTGTTGACGGCAACCGAGTCAGCACTGGAGGAGTCCGTGACGTTACCGATGTAGTTGGACGTCCACTCCTGTCTTCCGTCATACTTGTTGTCCAGGGCGTCGATCAGCTGTAGGTAAGTAGCATTGGTATTCAAGATATCCAGGAACTTCTTCTCAACGATCTCAAGCGCCTCTCGCTCACCGCTCACGTTAATACCGAACTGGAAGTTGACCAACGTCCGCCAGTTTGTCCTGGAATCCATGCTTCGGCCTACGGTATACGTCACGGTAAACGTCTTGCTTTCACCCGGCAAAACGATTTTTTCTTCGGGCGTGGCATCCTCCAACGAGCACTCAACACTGATCCTGCTGCGGTTTTGTGTCTTGGACACGTAGTTGTTACCGTTATAGTCCGAAAGATTCGTCTGATAGTAGATGTCTCGGTAGGAGTAGGTCAGGGGCGTGTTGTTGAACACCGTAACCTCATAGGTTATAGAACCCGCTCCGCTGTTGGTTCGGCGGATGGTAGAGTCCACCGTCGTGGAATACTGCAAAAACGTCTCGGTATGACCGTACACGTTCGTGGCTGCGGGTTTATCTGCCACCTCAACAGCGGTGATAAACAAGCCATACGGGATGTCGATCTCCGCTGAGCCGGCTACGTTCAAGCTATCCGACAGGCTTGCATAGCCTATGGAAGAGAAAATGCAAAGAAAGGCGAGCAACATACAGGTTGCGCTGACTTTCCAAGCGTTCATTGTATATCACTCACCTTTCCGTTTGATTTTGCTTGAAATTATTTGGTTTCGTCGTCCAGATCTTCCTCGGTGGGGGTGATCATGGACACGAAGAGCTCTTCTGCCTTGCGTCTGACCACACCGATGATCTTCTTCAGGGGACGATCCAGCGTATCGGGATCGATCCGATAGTTGCCGCGGGCAACCTCTGCCTCACGGACGATGTCGCGATTGCTGGCCTCGTCTCTCGAGGGAACGAGCACCACGTCACCGTTCTCAACCTGGTATCCGTTGGGATCGTAGCGGTAGGTCTTACCGGGACGCTCCTTCCAGAATACGTCAATGGCCTCCACACCCTCTTCCTCGGGTGCCTCAGCCTCTTCTACCTGGGGAATGGAGGAAAGCATCTCCTCAGTCTCGGGATCCTGCTCCTCGACCACTTCCGCGATTTCAATCTCGGGAAGCTCCTCGGGGATCTCGATCTCCTCGGTCTCGACGATCTCCTCGACCTCCTCGGCGGCCTCGATCTCGACGACCTCTTCAACCTCCTCGGCGGCCTCGATCTCGACGACCTCTTCAACCTCCTCGGCGGCCTCGATCTCAAAGACCTCCTCAATCTCCTCGGCGGTCTCGGTCTCAAAGACCTCCTCAATCTCCTCGGCGGCCTCGGTCTCAAAGACCTCCTCAATCTCCT
>JAZOOM010000231.1:0-4371 GCA_045655025.1 Eubacteriales bacterium
GATGTTCACAGGCTCGATCCCTGCCTGCTCGTAGACCACGGCGTTGATCTGAGCCAGCTGGGAGGACTGAAGCTGTCCCTCGGTGCGAACCACGATGTTGGCCGAGCCGCCGTTGATGACCGCCAGACATTGGGTAAAGCCCTTGCTCATGAGAATGGACTCAATGTTGGTCTCCTGACTCATCTCCTTAGCAATAGTCTGGATCTCTGCCATGGCCTCGGCCTTTACGGCATCCGAGGCATCCACGTTCTCCACCACGGCGTTCAGTACCTCCAGCGCCTCGTCACGGGCTCTCTGACGGCTGACCTCTACGGTAGAGAAGTAGCTGTCTACGCTGTTGGGCTCACTTCCCGTGGGCTTGCTGATCTCATCCCCTACCGCCCCCGTGTTCAGCGTGGTGCCGTAGTTGGTGTTCATGCCTGCCGATGCATCGTAATCATAGCCGTCCTTGGTGTCGTCCCCCGAGAAAATGACCCAGTTCACGGCCACAGCCGCGATGATGAGGGTCACAGCCCCGGCGATGACCAGATTCCGCTGTCCGATCCGTCTGAAAAACCCCTTGACCGATTCCATCATGCTTTTTGCATCCATACGTAAATTCCTCCTTGATTGATGTTACACCCCATCCTATGTGCGCCTGCGGAGACATATGCATCACTTGTGCTCCGTGACGTAAATTTTATTACTCCCCACACCGAAAGTAGCGGACAGTAATGCCGTGATTTCCCGCTTGACCGCAGGATCGCCGCCTCCCGTACACACTACACCAATGCCAAGAATGGCGGGAGGCTTTTCGGAAAGGTAGATCAGACTCGCGTCGTTCCCGCTTCCCACGACCACAAAGGACGTACTCTCCCCGCCGGACGTAACCTTTTTGTCGGTGGCGTACACGTATTCAAAGCCTCCCTCCAGCATGACCTCCACCTTCACCGTCCCCACGCCCTCTATACAGCCGCAAAGAGCCTCCATGCGACTCTCCAATCCCTGACGGTATTCGTCCGCCGAAGGAGCGGAGGTACCGGGGGATGCAGGCATAGCCGTATCGTTTTCTTCTCCGCTCCTGCTTCCCCATATCAACAGAACGACTCCCAAAAGGGCGGCTATCACCGCCACCGCCAGCTTGCCGGTATGCTTCATGGTTTTGACGCAACGCTCCGCGTCGGGTTGTTGATAGGACGTATTCATGAATTCTCCTTTCGCTCCCCTACAGTCACAAAGCAGGGACAGCCAAGTGTTTGGGTAACAGCGGACTCGATGGGATGGGGATCCGTCAACGCGTACTTCCCCATCAGAGCAATCCGCACCTCGGTAATGGTCACGGTCTCATCTTCATAGGTACACAGAGCCGATACGGCACAGCCCTCCGCCGGTATGCCGTAAACAGAGGATAAAAGGGACAGCGTCCACGCCTCTACCTCCTGCTCCGTCACAGCCGTCAACGTATTTCCAAAGACTTCCCCGTAATCGGGAAGCGCGTCCTCGGGGATCATTTCCTCCACGCGCTCGGACAGCGTTCCGTCCCGAAAGGAGGAAAGCAAGCGAACGCCCTCCCGAAGGGGAGAGAGCAGAACCGCCACAAGGCAAAGTCCCGCCAGCATGCGAATTGATGCCGCCAGCTTGCCCCCCTCCCCCTTGGGGGAAACCAACTCCACCAGAGCAAGGCCCAAGGCGGAGGCCAACAGGGTATATACGTAAGTCGTCATAGAACCAAAAATCGCGCGGTATCCGAATTCAACCCAGAGCGGTACCGCTGTGAATGAGAAGTGTTAACGCCGTCACCATCAGAACAGCGCAGATGGAAACGGCGGCCGCCAAATACCCCTGCAGAGAGGCCATTTCCCCCAGTAGCTTGGCCTCTCCGTCACAGGAGAGAAGACTCGCCACCGTAGCGGACAGATTGAGCAAAGCTCGCGTAAGGAGAAGCTGAACCAAAGTCGGCAGAAGCAGAAGCGCCAGCAGAAAGATCCCCGCCACGCCGCAGACGCCGCGGAGAGCCCCGATCCCCACCGCCACCGTGGAGAGAGTCCCCGACACCGCGCCGCCCACCACGGGAATCACAGTGCTCACAGCATATTTGATCCCCTTCATGCCCAATGTATCAGCCTGTCCCACCAGCATAGACCGTCCCGACAGGGCAAGCGACAAGAGGAACATGATCAGACCCAAAACCGATACGTACCATTTCTTCACCCGCTCACCCAACGCGGATAGGGAAAGCCTCACGCCAAGAGCGTCTATGAGGGAAAAAGACATACAAAAAGCGCAAACGGGGGGAGTAACGGTTGCGCTTACGTACTGGCAAATCCCCAGGAAGACCATGAACAGCTCACTGCTGACGGCAGCACGTCCCAGGTCGCCGCCCATAGCATACAGAACACCTACGGCCGGAATCATGCCTCCGGTCAAGGTCATGAGACGGTCGAAATAAGCCTGCACCGCCTCCACCGAAGCAGCCATGGGGATAACCATAGCCGTGTACAAGGCCAACCGAAGGCAAAAGCCGAACAGCTCCCCACAGCTCCCTCCAAAGCTTTCCCCGATACGACGGCAAACCGCGGAAACCAAGAGCAGCCCCAACAGCGCCCCCATCAAGCCCGTAAGCCCCTCCAGCTCAAAACCAACGGCAGCCGTCAGGGTGTTCAACAGGTATTTCCAATTCGTCAGCTCCGTGGCGGCTGTAAGCGCCTCCTCTAAATCGGATGAAAAGATACCGTCGGGGAGAAGCTCGGTCAACTCATGTGGTAGGCTGTCCTCCAGCTCCGTATACGACGGAGGAAGCGTCACCTCCTCGGCGGCCGCGGAAAGAGAGCACGTGAACAGCAAAAGAACCGCAAGCACGGAAGACGTCCATAACCGAAAGATACACGTTTTCATGCTTCCTCCTATCCCGTCTCCATCCCCAAAAGAACGGCAACCGTATCCAGAACGGTGCGTATGAGCGGGAAAGACAACAGGAGGATCTCCAACCGCCCCGCCATCTCCACCCATCCGGCCAGCCCCGCCTCCCCGCTGTCCCGACAGAGAGAAGCGGCAGTCTCGGTGAGGAAGGCGATGCCCAAAGCCTTCAACAAGAGCGGCCACGTCTCCTCACTCAATGCCCCCGTGGCGGACGTCAATTCCTGCACGTAGTCCAGCACCGTAGCGGTCATGGTGAGAATGATCCCCAAGAAGATCACCGCCACCGCCAAGCGGATCAATGGCGCCCAATCGGGCTTGTACGACCGAAGAACCAGAAGCGCCGTCAACCCCGTCAAGGCCAACCCTCCTATGCTCGCCCAGCCCATCAGAAGCCGAACACCGCGCAGATGCGGTCAAAAAGCAAGGCGATCTCCTCCACAAGCAGAAGGAGGACGACCACGATCCCTGTCAGCGTCACCAGCATGGATTGCTCGTCCCGTCCGGATTTAGACAGGATCTGGGTAGCCACCGAGACCAGTATGCCTACGCCGGCAACCTTGATAATGAGGGAGATATCCATGGGCGGTGTATCCTTTCGAAATGGGAAAATGTTTTTTTGATCCGTACGCTCCGATCACCAGAGCAGTATCGCCGTCCCCACCGCACAGCACAGACAAAGCGTGCAGGTGGTGCGCAGACGGCCCGGAAGGGATTCGTACAGCTTGCGCCTCTCTTCGGTAAGGGCGGTCAGGTAGTATTCACACCGACGAACCTGCTCGGTGCGGTAGGTTGTCCCCAATTCACCTGTCATCGTAGTCAGAAGCCGCTCGGATTCGGGGTGGAGATACAAGCGGCTCTGTTGGATCATATCCGCAAGATCCTGTTGCCCCACGGGTTCAGCGGGCAAACGTGACGTCTCCGTATCGAATCCCAAGCAAGCCAAAAGAATCGAGGGATCAACGCTTGAAAGAATGTCGGTGAGAGGCAAAGCATAGCAATCGATCTGCCCTTTGATGTAGTAAATGAGGGAAATATACCCGTCCAACACCCGTAGCCTGCGCCGTTCAAACGCGACGATGGCCAAGGAAACGTAGCCTCCCGCCAACAGCAGAATGGCGCTCCCTATGATCTTCAGTAGCATACCCCACCTCCCACGGGAAGCGAAAGCCCGCTGTCTGTCTGCAAAGCCATGCGGTCGGCGTCATCGCGGGGGGTGATCCGATAATCGAAATCCCCTCGCCCATCCCGCCGAATACCCACGTATGCCCCGAACAAATGCGCCTCATGGAGAAGGCGGATCCCCGTGCGGCGCAAAAGCTCCTCCGGGCTTCCCGCATGAGCCGAGGCAATGAGGGGAACACCTCCGTGGTGGGAGGAAATAAGGGTAAGTGCCTCATCCGTATCCCCGATCTCGTCGCAAACAATGACTTGAGCGGACAGGGTTCTAGTGGCAATCTCCACCCCCCGCCCTCT
>JAZOOM010000232.1:0-2451 GCA_045655025.1 Eubacteriales bacterium
TCCAAAAACTTTCAAAAAGGGATTATTTAATAACACTTTTTAAAAGTTTTGGGGATTCTTAAGGGACTCGCGATATTTGCCGAAGGCAAATTCGCCCCGAGCGAAAGCGAGGAGGTTTTCAAAAGTCCCTTAAGCGGGTGCAGGGCAGAGCCCTGCCGTGCCCCCAACGCACCGACAAACCCAAATTTAAAATGTTTTTCCATAAAAGACACGGCGCACCCGTCATGGGCACGCCGTGTCTTTTTATGGATGGATTACTGCAGGATCCAGTGGCAGGGAAGGCCATCCACGTATTCAGGGTACATCTCCCCCTTAATGAGGGGCAGGAGGTAGCGGAGGCACTCGTCGGTGACGTGGTTTCCACGCTCGTTGATGAACTCGGTGGAAACGCACTTGGTCTGGTTGGCGATCTTGAAGATGTCCTCGTGGCCAATCTCAAAGGCGTAGGGCTCGGTGGAGACGCGGCCGATGGTCATCATCTCACGGCTGATACCGCTGACGGCGGCGGCTACCGCGCCCTGACCCACGGCCAGAGACTCGGTGATATCCTGCCCCGACACCAGATGGGCGGCGCAACGCTGGGGCAGATTCAGCTCCACCGAGCGCACCTTGCAGCCGAACTCGGCCTTGACGGCCAGCTCCAAGGCCTTGGCGGTACCGGCCAGATACTTGTGGCCGAAGGCGTCTACCGCGCCGCTCTGGGTGCCTGCGCCCACCAGGGTGCCGTCGGCGCACTCCAATCCCTCGGACACAGCCACCACCACGTTGGGATGGCGGTTCAAGGCCTCGCGGAGGTCGGCATAGAAGTTTTCGTAGGAGAAGGGAGTCTCGGGAAGATAGACCAAATCGGGCTCAATGCCGTTTACCAGTCTGCCCAGGGCAGAGGAGGCGGTGAGCCAGCCCGCGTCACGGCCCATGATCTCCACGATGGTAACGGCGGGGACAGTGTAGACGGCGGTGTCGCGGAGGATCTCCTGCATGGTCACGGCGATGTACTTGGCGGCAGAGCCGAAGCCGGGGGTGGGGTCGGTACCCACCAGATCGTTGTCAATGGTCTTGGGCACGCCCATGACGCGGATGGGATAGCCCACCTTTTCGGCGTAGGCCGAGACCTTGGCCACGGTGTCCATGGAGTCATTGCCGCCGATGTAGAAGAAGTAGCGGATGTCGTACTTCGCGAAAATACCGAAGAGCTTGTCCATGACCTCGGCCTCGTTGTCGGCACCTGCGGCGGGGAGCTTTCTGCGGCAAGAGCCCAGAGCGGCGGCAGGGGTTAGGGTAAGGCGGTCGAGGGCGGTGTAGCAACCGTTTTCATCGGGTGCAAACAGGGTATCCAACTCCACGATGTCCTCACGGAGAAGGCCGTCTACACCGTTTCTCATGCCGTACAGGCGGGAGATGGCCGCGCCGTTGGCGCCGTTTTCCTTGGCGATCTCATCCAGTGCGCCGCGGATGACTCCCGCAAGAGTGGCATTGATGGCGGCGGTAGGGCCGCCGGACTGGCCGACGATGGCGTTGCCGTGTAAAATATTCATAGTATTTCCAACCTTTCTGATGGTGAATGCTTCGCTATGCATAGGATACCATAAAATGCCCGTTTTGTCAAGGCCGGGGAAGGGAATCCGTTAAAAAAGGACTCCTCGCGGAGCCCTTTGGGATCAGTTCTTGGTGATGTGCTTCAGGTAAGCATTGATGAACCCGTCGATCTTGCCGTCCATGACTGCCTCCACGTTGCCGTCCTCGTAGCCGGTACGGGTGTCCTTGACAAGGGTGTAGGGCATGAAGACATAGGAGCGGATCTGGGAGCCCCACTCGATGTTGTTCTTGTTGCCCTGCACTTGCTCGATGGTGTCCAGACTCTCGCGGATCTTGATGTCCATGAGCTTGGCCTTCAGCATACGGAGCGCGGTCTCCTTGTTCTGGAGCTGGGAGCGCTCGGTTTGGCAGGATACCACGATGCCCGTAGCCTTATGGGTGATACGGACAGCCGAGGAGACCTTGTTGACGTTCTGACCGCCCGCGCCGCTGGAGTGGTAGGCCATGAACTCGTAATCCTCTTCGCGAAGCTCAACCTCGTCCAGATCGGGGAATTCGGGCATGACCTCGATGGAGGAGAAGGAGGTCTGACGGCGGCCTGCGGCGTCAAAGGGGGAGACGCGGACGAGACGGTGCACACCGTGCTCGCTCTTCAGGTAGCCGTAAGCGTGGGGGCCCTCCACCATGATGGTGGCGGACTTGATGCCGGCGGCGTCGCCGTCCTGCCAGTCCATGAGCTTGACCTTGAAGCCGTTACGCTCAGCCCAGCGGTTGATCATGCGGTAGAGCATCTGGCACCAATCCTGTGCCTCGGTGCCGCCGGCGCCGGCGGGGAAGGTGATGATGGCGTGGTTGGCATCGTACTCGCCGGAGAGCAGGGTGCTCATGCGGGCGGCCTCCAGCCCCTCCTCCAGC
>JAZOOM010000233.1:0-2466 GCA_045655025.1 Eubacteriales bacterium
CCCCCTCCGCCGACGGTACCGCCGCCCGCGCCGTCACCCTCGCCTACCCCACCGATTACGGCAACCTCCAAGCCACCGCCCAAGGAACCGAATTCGACGGCTACCTCCGCTTCGCCGAAGCCTGGCTCCCCATCGGAGACGTCACCGAGGTATCTCCCAAATCCCCCGACGGAACCTACACCGTAACCCGCAAAACAGCAGAACGCGAAGCCATATTCACCTTTTCCGATGAATCTCTTCCCATAAGCGTAAAGCTGACCGACAACCGAGGCGTAATCGAAATGCGGATCCGTAACGATACGGAATAAAAAGGGAATTTTAAATTTGGGTTTATCGCACTGCGATAAACCCAAAGTGATGTAGCCGCAAAGCGGCAGAGATGTGCGCCCATGGGCGCGTGATGTACGCACTTCGTGCGCGTGATGTGCGGCTACGCCGCGTTAAGGAAGAAACCCTTCGGGTTTCAATTTGAATTGTAATGGACAAAACCAAAGGTTTTGCACCGCAAGCTTGCTTGCGCGCTCATCTTGCCCGTAAGGGCAAACATCACGCTCCCGCAGGGAGCACCTCTCTTGCCGCCTTGCGGCATACATCACGCTCCCGTAGGGAGCACACATCTCTTTGGCGTTTATCGGAACGATAAACGCCAATTTACCTCCTCAAAAAGAACACGGCACCCACCCCTTTCGGGCAGGTGCCGTGTTTTTCACGTCACGCGCTTACGCGCGCTCCTTGGTATCGCTCAGCTCAACCATGTAATCCAGGCTGACCTTGTATACCTCGGCCAGCTTGATGAACAAGTGCATGGGCAGCTCCCGCTCACCTCGCTCGTAGCGGCTGTACTGATTCTGCTGCATGTCCAGAATCTCGGCGATCTCGGTCTGATTCATGCCTGCCCCCACACGAAGCTCACGGAGTCTGGGATAGTACTTGCGTTTGGTTTTTTCCATATGTCATATTTCCTTTGCGTAGATTTCAATAGGAAAGGATCAATCCAGCTCCTTCTTGCCGGTGTACAGCTCGTAGTAGCGACCCTTCAGGGCAAGGAGCTGATCATGGTTGCCCCGCTCGATGATCTCACCCTTCTCCAGCACCATGATGGCGTTGGCGTTGCGAACGGTGGACAGACGGTGGGCGATGACGAAGGTGGTGCGGTTCTTCATGAGACGATCCATACCCCGCTCAATGTGCCGCTCGGTACGGGTGTCCACCGAGGAGGTAGCCTCGTCCAGCACCAGAATGGGAGCCTTGGAGATGGCTGCTCTCGCGATGTTGAGAAGCTGCCGCTGACCCTGGGACAGATTGGAGCCGTCTCCCTCCAGTACGGTCTGGTAGCCGTTCTCCAAGCGCATGATGAAGGAGTGGGCCGAAGCAGTCTTGGCGGCCTCCACGACCTCCTCGTCGGTGGCATCGGGACGTCCGTAGCGGATGTTCTCCATGATGGAGCCTGTGAACAGGTGGGTATCCTGCAGAACCATAGCAATGTTGCCGCGGAGCTCATCCCGCTTGTAGGCACGGATGTCCACCCCGTCAATGGTGATGGTTCCCTCGTCAATGTCGTAGAAGCGGTTGAGCAGATTGGTGATGGTGGTCTTTCCCGCGCCCGTAGAGCCTACGAAGGCGATCTTCTGGCCCGCGTGGGCGTAGAGGCTGACGTGGCGGAGCACCGTCTGCCCGGGCAGATAGCCGAAGGAAACGTCCTCCAGAACCACCTCGCCCTTCACGGCATCCATGGGAATGGCATCCATGCGGTCGGGGGTCTCGGGAGCCTCGTCCATGACGGCGAAGACACGCTCCGCGCCGGCCAGAGCCGAGAAGATGGTGGACATCTGCATGGACAGGTTGTTGATGGGGAAGGAGAAGCGGCGGGACAGGTTGCAGAACACCGTCAGACCGCCCACGTCAAAGCCCGCGAAAATACAGAGCAGACCGCCCACGCCCGCCGTAATGGCAAAGGCAATGTTGGACAGATTGTGCATGATGGGGCCCATGACACCGCCGAAGAACTGCGCCTTGAACTGCTTGTCGCGCATGTCGTTGTTCAGAGACTCGAATTCCTCCACGCAAACCTCCTCGTGGTTGAAGACCTTGACCACCTTGGAGCCCGTGACCGTCTCCTCAATGTAGCCGTTCACGGCACCGAGGGCGGCCTGCTGCGCCACGTGGTACTTGGCGGACTTCTTACCGATGAGACCGCCGCCGAAGAGGTACAGGGGGATAAAGGCCAGGGTAATGAGGGTCAGCACCCAGTTGGTGTACACCATGAGCGCCAGCGTACCCACCAGAGAAATGGTACCCGAGATCAGACTGGTGGCGGAGGAGTTGATCATCATGTCGATGGCGTCCACGTCGTTGGTGAAGCGGGACATGAGCTCACCCGTGGGGTGAGAGTCAAAGTAGCGAACGGGAAGCTTTTGCAGCTTGCGGAACAGATCGTTGCGGATCTTCTCCACGGCGTTCTGGGAG
>JAZOOM010000234.1:0-8071 GCA_045655025.1 Eubacteriales bacterium
GGTTAGAACCTTTTTGAAAAAAGGTTCTAAGAACTCCAAAAACTTTCAAAAAGTATTGTAAAATAATCCTCTTTTGAAAGTTTTGGGGATTCTTAAGGGACTCGCGATATTTGCCGAAGGCAAATTCGCCCCGAGCGAAGCGAGGAGGTTTTCAAAAGTCCCTTAAGCGGGTCCAGGGCAGAGCCCTGGCCGATAAACCGCAATTTGAATAACAGCCGATTACGCTCTTCCCAGCGCGAAGGCCTTCTTGTTGATCTCCACGAACTTGGGCTTGACGCACTCCTCAATGGCGGTCATCCACTTGTCCTCGGAGATCTCGGGGAAGTAGCGGGACAGACGACCCATCAGCACGAGGTTGACGGCCTTGGAGGTGCCTGCCTCGTTGGCCAGGGTCAGCGCGTCCATATCGTCGATGAGAACGCCCTTCTGCTTCAGAGACTCCAGTACCTCGTGAGGGTAGACGGCCGCACCCGTGATGACGGGCATGGGATCGGTCTCGCGGTCGTTGACGATGATGCGGCCGCCTTCCTTCAGGCAGGACGCCCAGCGGGCGGCCTCCAGCTTCTCAAAGGAAACAATGAAGTCGGCCTCGCCCTTGTCGATGATGGGGGAGTCCACGCGGTCGCCGTAGCGGACGTAGGTCACGACGCTGCCGCCGCGCTGGCTCATGCCGTGCACCTCGGAGACCTTCACGTCGTAGCCCTCGGCGCAGAGGAGGTGACCCAGCAGCTTCGAGGCGAGGAGGGAGCCCTGTCCGCCCACGCCGACGATCATAATATTTTTGGTATCCATATTACTTGCCCTCCTGATTCTGAATGGCGCTGAACGCGCAGAGCTGCTCGCACACGCCGCAGCCTACGCACAGGGTGGGATCAATGACGGCCTTGGCTTGCTTACCCTCTCCCTCCATGTGGATGGCGGGACAGCCCAGCTTCATGCACTTCTTGCAGGAGCGGCAGGACTCGGGATCCACCTTGACGGCGGGCTTGGCCTTGACGGTCTTGAGCAGGACGCAGGGACGGCGGGAAATGATCACGCCGGGACCCTCGGAAGCCAGCTCGGTGGTGATGGCCTTCTCACAGGCGGCCAGATCGTAGGGGTCAACCACGGTGACGCGGTCGATGCCCACGGCGCGGCAGAAGGCCTCCAGATCCACCTTGGCGGCGGGGTCGCCGTAGATGCTGTAGCCCGTGGTGGGGTTCTGCTGGTGACCCGTCATACCCGTGTTGGAGTTGTCCAGGATGATGACGGTGGAATTGGATGCGTTGTAGGAAATATTGACGAGACCCGTCATGCCCGAATGCATGAAGGTGGAATCACCGATGACGGCCACGGTGCGTTTTTCGGTCTCGGCACCGCCGATCTTGTTGAAGCCGTGAACGCCCGACACCGACGCGCCCATGCACAGCACAGAGTCAACGGCGTTGAGGGGAGCGGCCATGCCCAGGGTGTAGCAGCCGATGTCACCGATGACGGTGATCTTGTGCTTGGCCAGGGTGTAGAACAGGCCTCTGTGGGGGCAACCGGCGCACATGACGGGAGGACGGACGGGAATGGCCTCCTCGGCGGCGATACCCTCCTTGACCTCCATGCCGAAGACGCGGCGGATGAGGTTCTGGGAGAACTCGCCCTCCATGGGGAAGAGGTTCTTGCCGTCCACGGTCAGACCCAGAGCCTTGCAGTGGTTCTCAATGACGGGATCCAGCTCCTCGATGACCACCACGCGATCCACCTTGGCGGCGAAGTCGGTGATGAGCTTCTCGGGCAAGGGATTGACCATACCCAGCTTGAGGACGGAGGCCTTGTCACCGAAGACCTCCTTGACGTAGCGGTAGCAGGTACCCGAGCAGATGATACCAAGGGAGGTGTCGCCCATCTCCACGCGGTTGACGGGTGCGGTCTCGGCGTACTCGATGAGGGCGCGGGTGCGGGCCTCTACCTCGGGATGGCGGCGGATGGCGTTGGCGGGAGCCATGATGTACTTCTGGGGGGTCTTGACGTAGGGCTTTACGGGCACGTCCTTGCGCTCGTCCACAGAGAGAAGGCTCTGGGAGTGGGCGATGCGGGTACACATACGAAGCAGGAAGGGGGTATCGAACTGCTCCGACAGCTCAAAGGCCAGCATGGCGTACTCTCTTGCCTCGGCGGAATCCGAGGGCTCCAGCATGGGCACCTTGGCGGCGATGGCGTGGTGGCGGGAGTCCTGCTCGTTCTGGGAGGAGTGCATACCGGGGTCGTCGGCCACGCAGAGGACGAGACCGCCGTTGACACCGGTGTAGGACATGGTGTAGAGGGGGTCGGCGGCCACGTTGAGACCCCCGTGCTTCATGGCGCAGGCGGAACGGGCACCGGCGAGAGACGCGCCGAAGGCGACCTCCAGGGCTACCTTCTCGTTGGGGGCCCACTCGCAGTACATATCGGGGCATACGTCGCGGTATTCGGCGGCGTACTCGGTGATCTCGGTGGAGGGAGTGCCGGGGTAGCTGGAGACGAGACGGCAGCCCGCCTCATAGAGTCCTCTGGCCACGGCCTCGTTGCCGAGCATGAGCGTTTTCTTCATGATCTTGATTCCTTTCGTATATGTGAGTCGTTTGTCGTCCGAAAAACAGAAAAAGCCCTTACAGATACAACGTCTGCAAAGGGCGAAAAACAATTTTCGCGGTACCACCTTTTTTTGCTTTTTCCCACGGGGAAAAGGCCTTACGGGACACAGCCATGTCCTCTCCGCTGTAACGGGCGGGCCCGTCGCCCCTACTCGCCACCGTTAGGTGCGCGTGTTCAAGGCGCGGCTCTCGGAAGGAATTCAATCGGGATTCGTGGCTGTCATCTCACCGCCGACAGCTCTCTTGACACGAAGGATCCGACCTACTGGTTTCCGGTCATCGTCGATTTTCTCCTATTATAATAGATTGCGGGAGTTTTGTCAAGGGCTTTTCTGAAAGTTTTTCGTCAAATTTTTGGCAAAAAGCGTGAAAAAACCGAAAAAAACCCGGTATTTTAACGGAAGGGGGATGTGAAGTTGCATGTTTCATCAAAAACGCGCACCGCCGAGGGGGGGGCGGTGCGCTTAGGAACGTTAGTTTTGCCCGTTGGTGGAGAAGAGTACTTCGCCCTTGCGGTTGATGAGGGTATCTCCGTTGACCACGGCTACGGCGGAGTCGCCTTCACCGTAGAAGTCGGTTGCACTTTCATACTGCGCGGGGATGACCCAGTTGCCTGTGAGGTCGATGTAGCCGAAGAGGCCGGTTTCAGTGTCTTTCGCTACGACAAGACCATTGGAGAATCCATACAACGCGTGAGAATCGTAAGAAGATACGGCGTTTTCAGGTCTATATGCGTATATAGTTTCATACGCCGAAGTGGGCTCTATGATCCAATTTCCATCAATATCAGCCAAAGCGGTAAACATGACGTTGGAATTGCTTCGAATAGAAATCCAAAAGCAATCCTTACCGTTGATTTGTGCACCGTATGCAACACCCGTTACGTTTAAATTTTGGAGTTCATCAATGTTCGTGTAATGAAACTCCTCATAATTTGCCATGTCGGAATATTTATCAGTACCTAAAGCCAAATATGTTTGGGTACTTTGGTTCCAAATAATTTTGTATATGCCGTTTTCGTGAACGTAGGGGCTACGTTCACCGTAATATCCGTTTGAGAGATATGAACCCGATCCATTGTTGAAACTCCAAGTGACTTTTTGGTTCTTCCAATCAATGAAATAAGCGGGGTCATGACCGTCGTACAACAGGTAATCGTTTGTAATAGAAAAAGTACCTGCGGTGTTATCACCTTCAAAGATCCAATCTTGATAATTACCGTTTTTGTCGATCAGCTTACATCCACCTTCATATTGTATTACAACGGCATATCCATGCTCGTTGAAGTTACTCTCTAACCTGTTCCAATAGCCATATTTTTGAAAATCAGCATGCTTGGTATTCTTCAACTCAAAAGCTACTTTGCCTTTTTCATTGTAGTAAGTCAAGGTGGGGATATTGCCCTGCATCGTCACCTCTTCGGTTTCAATCCAAAAGTATCCGTTTTGGTAGCTTCCCTTGGCAACCTCCTTGCCTGTAGCAGTATATACGGTCTCGCCTTTAACGTTGATCATTTTCGCGGAGCCGTCGGAAAGTGTTACCCACGCCAGCGTGTCAAAGGCTTCCTCTACGTGGCTGTATGAGCAGGATACCACTTCCTTACCCTCGGTGTTGATATAACCCCAGAAACCCTCTTGATTTTGAACGGCAGCCATGCCGTTGTTGAAAGCTTTTGCCTTCAAGTAAGTAGGCAATGCGATTACTTGACCCTTGCTGTTGATATAGCCGTAGCCAAACTGCTCCTCGCCGTCCTTCGAGAGTATGGTTCCCTCAAAAACGCCGATGCCTTCACTGAAGGCTACAAAGCTTTCGACCGTACAATTCTGTGTGATTCCGTTGCCGTTTCCTGATCCTCCGGGAATGGTCATTTCCTCCTTGCCGCCAGGATTAATCGCACTTTCTCCCTCTTCATCTCCTCCGGGCAGGTTGCACGCTGTCAGTAGTGTCATGCTCCCCAAAATCAGGAGCAGCGCCATAATAAGCAAAATACTTTTTTTCATGTTTTTACCTCCTAAAGTAAAAAAAGTACAATATTAATATACCATAGTATTTTTACTTTGTCAAGAGGAAAATTATAATAGTATTGTAAAATTGTACTTTTGGAGGTTGCCATGCTGAACGAACGAATCCGCAAGCTGCGACTGGAACGGAGTTGGAGTCAAGTCGATCTGGCCAAAAAGCTCAACGTTACCAAGCAAAGCGTGTCCAACTGGGAAAACGACAACATTCAGCCCTCCATCGAAATGCTGGTCAAGCTGGCGAGGGTATTTTCGGTGTCCACGGATTATCTGTTGGGGTTGGAGGATCGCCGCTACCTGGAAATCACCGGCTTGACGGACGAGGAGATTGGACATATACAGCTTGTTGTCAAGGATATGATCGCTTGTAAGGGCAGGCCTTGACGCCTCGCTGTCCATCGTTTCCTTGAAGGAAAAGGCTTGATGCCGCAAAGCTTTCCCTCGCTCAGCGCTTTCGCAGGGCGGGTTTTTGGGTGTATTTGTCGGGATGTACAAAAAAACTGCGCCGCGGACAGAAAAATTCCCCAATTTATTGTGAAAAAGCTCTTGCAATTCAAGAAAAAGTGTGATATACTATTATTGTACAATAGTAGAAGAAGATGAGAGTGGGGTTCCGAAGGACAGCCACTCTTAAATTTTGCTTGGGGACTTTTTTTATGGGCCCCGCCGCAGAAAGGAGACACTATGTCGGACGAGATCAAGAAACCCTACCGTGCCATTCGCACCCGTACCGCCGGTCGTGGCATCGCTGACCGTGTGCGCGAGATCATCACCCCCACCGCCGATGAGCTGGGGTACTACCTCTGGGACGTGGAGTACGTCAAGGAGGGCTCCGATTTCGTTCTCCGTGTCACCATTGACTCGGACGAGGGCATCGGTATTGATGATTGCGAGACCATGAGCCGCACCATCGACCCCATCCTGGATGAGCACGATCCCATCCCCGATCAGTACATTCTGGAGGTCTCCTCCCCCGGTATTGAGCGGGATCTGACCCGTGACGACCACTTCGATCTCTGCGTGGGAGAGAAGGTGGAGGTTCGTCTGTTTGCCCCCGTGGACGGAAGCCGCGTTTGGGTGGGTATTCTCGGCGAGCGTGATGCCGAGGGCGGGATCCCCGTAGAGACCGCCGGTGTGATCCGCACCTTCCCCCGAGCCGCCATTTCCAAGGTTCGTACCGTATTTGATTTCTGATAAAAACCCCGAAAGGAAAAAATGAAATGAACGCCGATATCTTTAACGCTCTGGAGCTGCTGGAAAAAGAGGGTATTCCCCAGTCCTACATGATCGAGAAGATCGAGCAGGCTCTCACCTCCGCCTTTAAGAAGGAGTACGGCCCCACCGCTCTCATGCGCGTGGACGTGGATACCAACAAGAAGAAGATCAAGGCTTACCTGCAGAAGGAAGTGGTTGAAGTGGTGGAAGACCCCGTCTGCCAGATCTCCCTGGAGGATGCCAAGGCCATCAGCAAGAAGTACCAGCTGGGCATGATGGTGGAGAAAGAGGTTAAGACCGATGCCTTCCGCCGCACCTCTGCCGCCGCCGCCAAGTCTGTGATCATTCAGGGTATCCGCGAGGGTAAGCGTCAGGCTATGCAGGAGGCTTACGAGAACAAGAAGGAAGAGATCATCACCGCCACCGTGGGCAAGATCGACCGCGAGAACGGCGACGTGATGCTGGAGCTGGATCAGGGCACCAACTGGCTGCCCGCCTCCGAGCTGATCCCCGGCGAGACGCTGACCGTGGGTCAGAAGGTCAAGGTATTCCTGACCGAGGTCAACCACGAGGCCAAGGGCCCCGTTATCTCCCTCTCCCGTGTCCATCCCAAGCTGGTATGGAGACTCTTCGAGCTGGAGGTTCCTGAGATCCAGGACGGTATCGTCATCATCCGCGGCGTATCCCGCGAGGCCGGTTCCCGTACCAAGATCGCCGTTTACTCCCGTGATCCCGACGTGGATGCCGTGGGCGCCTGCATCGGTAACCGCAACATGCGTCTGGACGCCATCATCTCCGAGCTGAACGGCGAGAAGATCGATATCGTCAAGTACAGCGAGGTTCCCGAGGAGTACATCGCCGCCGCGCTGGCTCCCGCTACCGTCAATTCCGTGACCATGGTGGCTGAGCGCGCTTGCCGCGTGACCGTGGATCCCGATCAGCTCTCTCTGGCCATTGGCCGCGAGGGTCAGAACGTGCGTCTGGCCGCCAGACTGACCGGTCACAAGATCGACATCAAGGCCGAGTAATACTTTCACATAGAAACGAGGTGTGCCGTTATGAGCGGAACGACTCAAAAGGGGTTGAAGCCCCGCAAGATCCCCATGCGGCAGTGTCTCGGTTGCAACGAGCACAAGCCCAAGGCCGAGCTCATCCGCATCGTTCGCAGTCCCGAGGGAGAGGTCAGCCTGGATCTCACCGGCAAGAAGTCGGGACGGGGCGCGTACATCTGCCGTGATCTCAAGTGCCTGAAGAAGGTACGCAAGTCCGGCCGTGTGGCCCACAATCTGGCCTGCGAGATCAGCCCCGAGGTCTACGACCGCATGGAGGCGGAGCTGGCCACCGACGAAGGAGACGAGGCGTGAGCGGCCAAGCGGGGTTGACCCCCGTGGATAAGCTGCTGTCCACCTTGGGACTTTGCGCCAGGGCCCGCAAGCTGGTGACGGGAACCCCCATGGTCTGCGAGGCCATGCGGGACAGGAAGACCCCCGTGATCGCCGTGCTGGAGGCCTCCGATACCTCCGCGGGTACGCATAAAAAGCTGTCGGACAAATGCGCCTTCTACGGCGTTCCCCTCTTCCGTATCGCCGCCGATACCGAGAGGCTGGGCAGAGCCGTGGGAAAATCCGGGGCTGTGGCCGCCGTGGGCGTGACCGACCCGAGCCTATACAAGGCTCTCGAAAAGAATCTCCCCGCCCAGGGGGACGGCTGACGGAGAGCCCGACAAAGATCAAGCATCCCATTCCCAAGCCCCCGACGGGGCCAATGACTGACCGCGATACACTCGCGGCATTTAGGAGGAAATATGGCATTCAATCCCCAATTCAAAATTAACCAGATGGCAAAGGACATGGGTCTGAAGAGCAAGGAGCTGACCGACCTGCTGGCAGATAAGGGCCTCGGCGAAGTGAAGAGCCAGAAGACCCTGACCGAGCAGGAGTTCAACGTACTGTTTCAGGCACTGACCGAGACGAATCAGGTTGAAAACATTTATGATTACATGGACGGCAAGACCTGTATTCCCTCCAGAATCGCCGCCGCCAAGGCCGCCGAGAAGGCTGCCAAGGAGGCCGAGGAGCGTGCCGCCCGTGAGGCCGCCGAGGCAGAGGCCGCCCGCGTAGCCGCTGAGAAGGCCGCCGCTGAGAAGGCCGCCCGTGAGCAGGCGGAGCGTGAGGCCCGTGAGAAGGCCGCCCGTGGGGCCGCCGAGAAGGCTGCCCGTGAGGCCGCCGCGGCCAA